>NZ_JAGTJY010000500.1:0-481 GCF_018195695.1 Achromobacter sp. Marseille-Q0513
ATGGCGGCTAGGGGTGGATTTCGTGCGGGCGTATCTGCGGGACAGCACACTAGCTACCCGCGCGCGCCGGATAGGCCGCGACCATCGGATGGTCGCAGGCCGAGGGCTGCACGCCGTCCGCGCCGCCAGGCGAGCCCAGGCCGCTGACGTCCGGCCCGAAGAACTCCCGGTTGATCGCCGCGAACACGGCTTCGTGAGGCGGCAGCTCCTGGGCGTCGTGGATCGCTTCGGTCGGACAGACGGACACGCAGATGCCGCAGCTGATGCACTCGTCCGGATGGATGTACAGCGTGCGGCCGCCCTCGTAGATGCAGTCGACGGGGCAGCATTTGACGCAGGCGCGGTCCTTGACGTCGATGCAGCCGGAAGCGATCACGTAGGTCATTATCTACCCCGCCATTGTGGTTTGCGCTTCTGCTGGAACGCGAGCACGACCACGCGGATGTCGTCGCGGCCCTCGATCTCGGTCCAGATGCGTTGC
>NZ_JAGTJY010000501.1:0-481 GCF_018195695.1 Achromobacter sp. Marseille-Q0513
ATCGTGCACTCCGCAAATTCTTCCGCGGCCGATAAAATGCGGGCCGGCGTACTCGCCATCAAGCAGTTGGCAACACGCTAGCAAATATCCTTATTCTATGGACTTGGGTGCCCGCTGGACTCTTCGTTTGATATCAAATCCTCCACAGCCGCTCCAAACCATCAAGAGCCGTACCCTGGCAAGCAGGGCCTTTTGTCAAACGTCTGACCGCTTCTGACCACTTGTTGCCTGTCGCGACCGGCTGGAATCTGACGGAGGGGCGATACCCTCAGCAGCGAATATCCGAGAGCTACCGGTGATGTAAGTCCGCTCCTGGCCGGCAAGCGACAGTGGAGGCGCAGCTACGGAACGGCTGTTCAGGGTCGGAACAGGCCGCTCATCAGGGGATGGACTCCGGGGCAGAAGAACCTGTCTCGCGCAACTCGCTGGTTGTATGTTTCGCCTCAACCCAGATGATTTGGCCGGGATGGTGCTCTTCGAT
>NZ_JAGTJY010000502.1:0-480 GCF_018195695.1 Achromobacter sp. Marseille-Q0513
CCGCGAGGCTGACTGCTTGCAAGAGCAATGCCGAAACCGATAGCGGCACAAGCCAGTGCCAGCATGCGCGGAAGATCGCCCTCTTTGGCCAGGAAATTGGCGTACGTAGCGCGGCAAACGCCGAGCGAGGCAGCAGCGCTCGCATACGTGTAGCCATGGCGCTGTTGCCATGCCCGCAATTCAGCGGCATTCATCACCATCCCTCTCTGTGCAGCAGCGCGTGGCCAACGTGCTTGGCCCACCAGTCAATCCAGTCTGGCAAGACAGTTTCGGGCACGTCATACCGCAGAGCGGCCCAGGCGGGTTCAGGGGCAATGCCATTTTCCGGGAGCGGCGTGGGGGAGTGCACGTGTATCCACTCCCACATTCGACGGCTGGTCTTTGCGTTGAGAGACACCGCCAAGACAGCAATGGGACAGCCTTCGTTCAAGAGCTGGAAACTCGCGGCACTGGCATTGATTTCGCCGCGCACCGCATATC
>NZ_JAGTJY010000503.1:0-478 GCF_018195695.1 Achromobacter sp. Marseille-Q0513
TCACCGATCCGCGCGAGGTCGAGCGGACCGTTGTGCAAACGGCGCGACAGCTGGGACCGATCGCCATCCTGGTCAACAGCGCCGGCATCGCGGGCATGAACGCGCCGCTGGTGGAGTATGGCGAAGACGAGTGGCGCAAGGTCATCGACGTCAATCTCAACGGCACCTTCAACGTGAACAAGGTCGTTGCCGCGCAGATGATGGCGGGCAACTATGGGCGGATCGTGAACGTGGCCTCCATCGCCGGCAAGGAGGGCAATCCCAACGCCGCCGCCTACAGCGCGTCGAAGGCCGCCGTCATCGCGCTGACCAAGAGCCTGGGCAAGGAGCTGGCGGACAGGAACATCGCGGTCAATGCCATCACGCCCGCGGCCGCCAGGACCAGGATCTTCGATCAGATGGAGCAGTCGCATATCGACTACATGCTGTCGAAGATACCGCGCGGCCGTTTCGTCGAGGTACACGAAATCGCGGCAAT
>NZ_JAGTJY010000504.1:0-478 GCF_018195695.1 Achromobacter sp. Marseille-Q0513
GCTGACTTGGCCCTCGGCAATGGCGCGGAGTTCCTCGTCCGGCAGCACCGACAGCAGGCTTGCGGCGCGGCGGTCGAGTTCCAGCCTGGCCATGCGTTGCCAGTCCTGGTAGTTGACGATGTGTGCCCGGTTGGCTGGGTTGTTGCGGGTGTAGCCGCCGAGGTAGTCGGCCAGGCTCTGCTCGATGGACGTCATCATGCAGCCCTCCGGTGGTGGTCAACCATTCCTGCCAGGTAGGCAGCTTCCAGGGCAGCCTGGCCCGACCAGCCCGCCAGGTCGTGGAAGTCCTGGCGGTCCGAGTTCCTCGTTTCCAGGGTTTCCAGGCCCAGCGTGGTGGCGGCGATGGCCAGGAGATGCTCCTGGGCGGCGGGTGAAAGGGTTGGCATGGCCATGTGGTTCTCCTTGCGTTGCGATGGCACCAGTACCGCTCTACCTGGCCGAACAGTCAACCGCCTGGCTTGTAATTCATCACCAACAG
>NZ_JAGTJY010000505.1:0-475 GCF_018195695.1 Achromobacter sp. Marseille-Q0513
CCGCAGTGGCCGGCCCCCCGCCGGCGCTGGTCGGCACGCGCGAACGGGTGCTGCGCCCCCTGGCGCCGGGGCGGCGCGCGACGCGGGCGCGGCTGCAGCTGGCCGTGGAACTGGCGCGGCGCAAGGACGAACGGCTGGACCTGCAGCTGGACCGCATCGAACGCGAGGGCGAGCGGCTGGACGCGCTGGTGGGCAACACGCTGGCGCTGGCGAAGATGGGCGCCCTGCCCGAACCGGCCGGCATGCTCGACCTGGCCGAGGTGGTGGACGCCGTGGTCGAGGACGCGCGCTTCGAGGCGGGCGACCGCAACGTCGGCATCGCCTGGGAGCGGCCCGCGCCGCTGCGCATCAAGGGCGACCGCGAGAGCCTGTCCAGCGCGATCGAGAACGCGCCTCGCCACGCCCTGCGTCCCGCGCCACCCGGCAGCGCCATCCCCCCGCGCCCGCTGGCCGGCGTGCGCGCGGTGCCATTGGG
>NZ_JAGTJY010000506.1:0-474 GCF_018195695.1 Achromobacter sp. Marseille-Q0513
TGCACCTGCAGGCGATCGCCCGCTTCGAGTCCCGTGAGGGATATGAGGGGGTAAAACGCTATCTGAACGCGCCGATTCGCGCTTGAGGGAAGGCCGCTGGCATGGCTCCGGACATCATCCAGGGGTAATCCGGACATCATCTCCCGGGGGAAGATGGACGGTGAATACCGACGCGATCTAAGATGCCGGCGAGGAGGGCCGGTCATGCGCCTGTCGAAGATGGATCTGAATCTTTTCGTTGTGTTCGAGGCGATCTACAACAAGCGCAATCTGACGCGCGCGGCTGATATTCTGAACATCACGCAGCCGGCGGTTAGCAATGCGCTATCCCGCATGCGGCGAGTGATGAATGACTCGTTATTCGTCAGCAGCCCGGCGGGAATGATGCCAACGCCAGTCGCGGAGAACATCATCGGCCGCGTTCGCGAGGCGCTGCGCCTGCTCGACACCAGCGTGCGCGAGGGAGATGTATTC
>NZ_JAGTJY010000507.1:0-474 GCF_018195695.1 Achromobacter sp. Marseille-Q0513
CTTGAGAAGCAGCCCGCCCTTGTCATCGATCAGCACGGCGGTATTGTAGAAACGCTCGCCGTCGCGTTCGGCCAGCCCGATCGCCACGCTGACGCCGGCCTGCCGGGCGGCGTCGCGCAGCGCGGAAAGGGACGGGCCGTCCAGCGGTTCCGCCAGCCGGGCCACGTTCTGCGGCGTGGGAAAGCCCGGAATGTATGTTTCGGAGAAGACCAGCAGATCCACCTGACCGGCGCACTGCGCGATGAGGGCGAGCGCCTGATTCAGATTGGCGGCGATGTCGCCATCGCCCAGGATCGACTGGATCAGACGGATGCGAGGCGCGTTCATTGCTCGATCTCCGCGATGTGTTGGGCCATCGACGCCAGGTCGCTGTCCTGGATGCCCGCGATGACGCGTTCTTCCGCGCGCAGGTCGATGGAACGGCCCAGCGCGAGGTAGACCGATCCGGCCACCAGCAGGCCGACCAGCCAGGCG
>NZ_JAGTJY010000508.1:0-473 GCF_018195695.1 Achromobacter sp. Marseille-Q0513
TCCCAGCATCGAGCAGAATTCCAAGGGCTACTTCCTGGAAGCCGAGACCATGGCGTGGTTCTATCGCCACTACGCCGGCAAGCAGGCGGACACGCGAGATGCGCGGCTGGCTCCCATGCTGGCTCGCAGCCTGGCGGGCCTGGCCCCGGCAGTCGTCGTGACGGCGCAATACGATCCGCTGCGCGACGAAGGCGAGGCCTATGCGGCGGCATTGCAAAAGGCCGGCGTGCCGGCTGATCTTGTCCCCGGCCCAGGCATGATCCATGGATTCTTCGACATGGGACGCTGGTCGCCCGGGGCGCAGCGGATCATCGAACAAGCCTTGCGCCGCTTCGGCGAGGTCATACGCGGCGACTGACCATGCCCAGGGCGTGAACCCGCCCTGGCAGGAACCAAGACCCACACTGGCCGGCACATGCAATGTGTGCCGCCCCCCCATACGCGCGCGACCCGGAAAACGAATCGGCATGGAC
>NZ_JAGTJY010000509.1:0-472 GCF_018195695.1 Achromobacter sp. Marseille-Q0513
TCTATGCGTACGGGGCCAATGGCAAGCTGGCGAGCGTGACCGACTCGAGCGGGGGCGTTACGTTCTACGACTATGCCGGAAAGAATCTGACGCAGATTCGCACAGCCACGATGGATGGCGGGGTGCAGGTAGTGCAAACCCGTGTGCGCTACGGCTACGACAGTCTGGGGCGACTTTCCGCAGTCTCGGTCGATCTGACTCCAGAAGATAACTCCATTGCCGATGGCAAGGTGTTTCAGACGTTCTATACCTATGACGGCGACAGCGACAGGATTGCATCCGTGTCCCAGACTGACGGCACGCAGATGTCGTTCAAGTACGTGCAGGATGCCAGCAAGCGTATTTCAGAAGTGACGGATGCGCTTGGCCGGGTGACCAGCTACAACTACATCAACAATCAACACGTAAATGTTATCGATCATTTGGGGGCGGTCACCAGCTACAACTTTGACGCGCGGGGAAACCTATCGGC
>NZ_JAGTJY010000050.1:0-33074 GCF_018195695.1 Achromobacter sp. Marseille-Q0513
AGGCCGCGCCGGCCCGGCCCGCCCCCGCGCCGCTGGGCCCGCAGAAACCCGCCGCGGCCCAGCCGCGCCCGGTGTGCCAGGCGGCCGCGGCGCCGCCGTTCCAGCCGGAAACCTTGCCTGGCCGCGCCAGCCTGCAAGGCGCGCTGGCCCCGGCCTTGTCCGGCCGGCTGCAAGGCGCGTTCGACCTGGCCGTCTCGCGCTTGCCGGCCTCCTCGATGAGCGCGGCCGTGGCCTTGCCCGGACAAGGCAGCTGGAGCGCGGCGCAAGGCTCTGCCGAGCCTCTGTATGCCTGGGCCAGCGCCGGCAAGCAGGCCATCGCCGCCGTGGTCCTGCAACTGGCCGACGAAGGCAGGCTGAGCCTGTCGGATACGCTTGCGCAGCGGTTGCCCGACGCGGCGAAGCTGCCCAATGCCGAGCGCATCACCATCGCGCAACTGCTGGCCCACACCAGCGGCCTGTACAGCGCCAATGAGGCGCGGGCGGCCCAGGGCAAGCGCGGCCCCTACACGCAGCAGGAGGAGCTGGACATCCTGGCGCGCCATGGCGCGCTGTTCCCACCCGGCGCCTGCTGGCGCTACTCGAACTCCGGCTATCGGCTGCTGGGCGCCATCGTCGCCCGCGTCACGGGCCGGCCCTGGCAGGACGAGATCCAGGCGCGCGTGATCGACCGGCTGGGCCTGCGGCACATGCGCGTGATGACGGACGCCGCGTCCCTGGTCGGCGTGGCGCCGCCGTCGACGGCGGACGGCAGCCCGCCGCTGGACCTGGCCGAGCCCGGCGCGGCCGGCGCGCTGCTCGCGTCCGCCGCCGACATGGTCCGCTTCGAGCAGGCGCTGCTGGATGGGGAGCTGTCAAGCCCCGCCAGCCTGCAAGCGATGCTGGGCGAGACGCGCCGGGGCTTCCAGCCCGGGATGTACTATGGTCTGGGCACGATGGTCTATGACATCCCCGACCGTGGCGGCCGCTTGCGCTGGCTTGGGCACAGCGGCGGCGGGCCGGGCATCAGCGCCGTCGTGGCCTATGACATCGACCGCCGCGCCTTCGTGGCGGCGGTCGTCAACGGAGGCGGGGACGCGCACGCGGTGGCCAATCTGCTGTTGCGCGCGTTGGATGCGCGCCAGTCGCAGGGCCGGGGCCTCGCGCCCTGACATCCTTGCCGTGGCGGGGGCAGCGATCGTGCCGCCGGCTTGGAAGGCCTAGGGTTTATCCCAGGTGCGGGTCTGTCGATTTCCCCGACGCCCAGTCGTCGTGCCAGTACGACCCACTCTTTGCGAAGGAGCTTCCCATGGCTACCGGAACCGTCACCCTGCACCGTGTCCTGCGCGCGCCCGCCGAGCGCGTCTACAACGCCTTCCTGGACCGCGACGCGGTTGCGCGATGGCTGCCGCCCTACGGCT
This sequence comes from Achromobacter sp. Marseille-Q0513, assembly GCF_018195695.1. Taxonomy (NCBI): domain Bacteria; kingdom Pseudomonadati; phylum Pseudomonadota; class Betaproteobacteria; order Burkholderiales; family Alcaligenaceae; genus Achromobacter; species Achromobacter sp. Marseille-Q0513. The sequence continues at coordinate 1,398 of NZ_JAGTJY010000050.1, forward strand.
ATCTGTGCCAGGTGCACGAATTGGACGCCAAGGTCGGCGGCAAGCACCGCATGACCTTCCGCAATTTCGGGACGGGGCATGGCCATTCCTTTGGCGGCACCTATCTGGAACTGGTGCCGAACCAGGTCATCCGCTACTCCGATCAGTTTGACGACGCCAGCATGGCCGGCCAGATGCAGACCCGCGTCACGCTGCGCGAGGTGTCCTGCGGCACCGAGATCAGCGTCGTGCAGGAAGGCATTCCCGAGATGATCCCGACGGAGATGTGCTACCTGGGCTGGCAGGAATCGCTGGAGCAGTTGAAGCGGCTGGTCGAGCCACAACTGCCAGACTGAAGCGCGACGGCCCGGCTGGATCTGACACACGACGGCGTGACTGAAGCGCAAGCATGAGGCCCGCAAGGGCCCGGCGGGAGCTTCAGGCCTCGCGCAATAGCACGTCCTCATAGAAGGCGCCGACCGGCAGCGCCAGGTCGCGCACCTGGATCTCCAGCACCCAGATGCCGTCGGCGGGCGCGAAGTCGGCGTGCGCCAGCTTGTGCTTGCCGTACAGCGCGTGCGGGAAATCCGAGACGCGGTGGCCGGGGATCTCGCGCACCAGCGCGCAGCCGTATTCGCGGGCATAGGCGTCGGCGCGGTCGTATAGCGCCTCGCCGGTCGCGCCGGCGAGCCAGTCGAGCCGGGCGCGGCGGAAGACCTCGCGCGCGGCGCGGGCGCAGCGCGCGCCGGCGTCGTCGCGGCCGGTGACGAAGGTGTCGCCGTAATCACCTTCGTAGCCGTCCCAGACCGGGCCGATGTCGACCACGAAGGTGTCGTCGTCCCGCAGCACGCGCTGGAAATCCGTCGGCTGCACCGCCGGCGACTGGGTGTCGGCGCCGAAGCGCACATAGGTCGGATGCCAGTTGTGCGAGGCGCCCATGCCGCGCAGATGGGCGTCGGCGGCATTGACGGCGTCGCGCGTCGTCATGCCGGGGCGGATCAGCGCGGCGATGTCGCGCACGGCGTCCAGGGAGCGCTGGCGCGCGTCCAGGATGCCCGCCATCGTGAAGCGCTGGCCGACGCGTTCCCAGGCATGTTCGTGGCGCGGCGGCGCATCGACGGCAGCGCGGGCGGCCGAGGGCAGGAAGGCTGCCGACAGAAAGCGCGCGCGTGGCAGGCCTGCCTCGACGAGCCGGGCGCGGGCCTCGCGCACCATCGCGGGATTGCCGCAGGCGTAGACCACGCTGCGGGTCCAGTCGTGGCCGGCGGCCAGCGCCAGGTCCTGGACGCGCGGCGGCGCGGATGCGCTGGATCGCGTCCGTGCGCCGCCGCCGTCCAGCTCGACGGCGCGTACCCGCGTCGTGTCCGACAGCGCGGCATGCCAGCGCAGGCCCGCATGCTTGCCTTGCAGCGCATTCAGCAGCGGCGCGGCGTAGCAGTCGTCAGGCCTGCGGCCGCCCCAGTACAGGGTCACCGATGCCATGCGCCGGTCGTGCAGCGCGGCCATCAGGATGGGGAACACGCCCGCGAAACCCGTGCCGGTGGCCAGCAACACAAGGTGGTCCGCGCCGTTTTGTGAACCATTCGGCAAACCATTCGATGAGCCATGCGGCAAACTGCCCGGCGCACCGTTGCGCCAGCCGTCCCCGGGCCAGACGCAGGCGCCCAGCGGGCCCTCCAATGTCAGCGCATCGCCCGGCGCCAGGCGCGGCAGGATGCCGTCGGTGAAGACGCCGCCGGGCATGCGGCGGATGTGGAACTCCAGCCGGACCGGCCCGGACGCATCGCGCTCGGCGACGTTCGATGCGGAGTTGCCCGACATCGTGGCGTTCGACGCAGCGGGGCTCGCAGTGGTGGCGACCGAAGCTGTAGCGACCGAAGCAAGGGAGTCCGGCGTAGCAGCGATCGGCACGTTGGCGATGGAAAAGTTGCGCCGGCTGCCGTCTTCCAGCAGCAGCTGCACATGCTGTCCCGGCAGCCAGGGGTAGGGCCGCGCGTCCTCCAGTTCGATGATGAGCTGCGTCACGTCCGGCGCCAGCGGCAGGCGCGACACCACGCGCGCGCGGCGCGGCTCGGGTGGCCGGGCCGGCGCCTGCCAGTGCGGAAAGGCCAGGCGCAGATCGCTGGCCGCGCGGCACTGGCACATCAGCAGCTCGTCGTCGGCGGTGACATAGGAACGTTCGTTGGCCGGCGCGATGCGTTCGTAGCGGCCTTCCAGGACCGTGGCGCGGCACGAGCCGCACTCGCCGCGCTGACAGGAGAAGGGTACCTGCGCGCCCTGGGCCAGCGCCGCGTCCAGGATGGAGGCGCTGCCGTCCGTGGAGAAGGCGCCGGTATCGACGGTAATGGTGTGGCAGGGGGCGGACAGCGGGTTCATCGCGGATTCCAGGAGGTTTGCCCCGATGGGGCCATGCGGGCAATATATCGATAGAATGGCTTTTCAAATAGAGCCATTTTCATCAATGTGAACAAGCCACTTTTCCGACCGGTTGCTGGCCGGATCCGGGCCGCAAGGCGCGGACCGGCGTTGCCGGCCGGCAGGCAGGGAAGGGGCATGCAAGAGTCGCCGCCATGAACATGCCATCCACATCATCCACGCCACCCGCGTCCGCCCGACGCCAGGAAGCCAGCCTGGACCTGCCCGTCGACCCGCCGCGCGACGGCGAATCCAAGCAGGCCTGGGTCTATCGCCAGATCCGCGAGCGCGTGCTCAAGGGCGCGCTGCCGTCCGGCGCGCGCCTGCCGTCCACGCGCAGCCTGGCGCAGCGCTGGCGCATCGCCCGGTCCACGGTCGAGGCGGCCTACGACCAGCTGCGCGGCGAAGGCTACACGGCCGGCACGGTCGGGTCGGGTACGTATGTGGCGGCCGTCATCCCGGACAATTTCTTCCGCAAGGGACTGCCAGGAGAGAGCGGGGCGTCCTTGGGCGCGGATGCCAGGGACAAGGCGGGCAAGGCCGCGCTCGCCCCGGTCAGTCTCGCGGCAGGACGGCCGGCGCGCCCGTTGCCGTATGAGCAGCCGGCGACGCCGGCGGAACAGGCGGAGCCCGCCGAACCGCCGTTCGCTTCGCGCAGCGCCGACGCCGCGCTGTTTCCCATGACGGCCTGGAGCAAGGGATTGGCCGCCAGCGCACGGCGTCTGACCCCCGCCCAGCTGGCCCGCGACGAGCCGCAGGGCTGGCCCGCGTTGCGTGAACAGATCGCGAGCTACCTGGGGGCGGCGCGCGGCATCGTCTGCGATGCCGCGCAGGTCGTGGTGCTGTCCGGTATCCGCGACGGCCTGGACCTGTGCGGCCGGATCCTGCTGACGCCGCGCGACAAGGTGCTGATCGAGGATCCCGGCTATGTGAATGCCGTGCCGATCTACCGTCCCTACACGTCGGGCGTGGTGCCGCTGCCCATCGATGCCCAGGGCTTTGCCGTGGCGCGGGCGCGCCGCCTGAGCGGCGTGAAGCTGGTCCATGTGACGCCCGCGCACCAGTCGCCCACCGGCATCACCATGCCCGTGTCGCGCCGCCTGGAACTGCTGGACTGGGCCGCGCAGGCCGGCGTCTGGGTCGTGGAGGACGATTACGACAGCGAATTCAACTACGACGGCGCGCCGCTGGCGGCCCTGAAAAGCCTGGACGGCGCCGACCGCGTCATCCACTGCGGCAGCTTCAACAAGACCTTGTTCAATGCCCTGCGCATCGGCTATGCGGTCGTGCCCAGGGCGCTGGCGCCGGCTTTCGCCGAGGCTAGGCGCAAGACCGGGCGGTCGGGCAGCCTGATCGAACAGATGACGCTGGCGCGCTTCCTGGAAGACGGCGGCTTCGCGCGCCACGTGCGCAAGGCGCGCGGCGTGTATGCGCGCCGGCGCGACGCGGCGCTGCAAGCGCTTCGACAGGCCGTGGGCGCCGATGCCTTGCGCGTCAGTGGCGAGCACGCCGGCTTTCATCTGCTGTGGTGGCTGCCGTCCGGCTGGGACGCGCGGCAGGTGGTCGAGGCGGGCCGCAAGGCCGGCGTCGGCGTGCAGGACGTGGCCGAGTTCGCGCGCAAGGCGACGCCGGCGCCGGGCGTGGTGATCGGCTACAGCGCGGTGGACGAAGCGCGGCTGCGGCGGCTGGGCGCGCTGCTGGCGGCGCTGCGGCCAGGGCGCGCGCGCGGATAAGGGCGCTGCCGGCACAGCAACGGACGCGGCGGCGCAATGACGGCAATGACGGAACGAGAGGCGGCCGGTGCGGGTTAAGCTTGCGGCCTCGATCTATCGCCACGCATGCTTTTCATGAAGAAACTCCTCGCCTTGCTGTGCGTCTCCTGGTCCGTGCCTGCGGGCGCGGCCTATGTTCCCGATGCCGTCGAACAGGCGGTGCTGGAGGCGGTGCTGCGCGATGAAGTGGTTTCGTTCTCCACCGGCGGCCATAGCTTCGTGGGCGAGGCGCAAGGCATCATCCCGGTGACGGCCGCGTCGGCCTCGCAGGCCATGGCCGCCCGCGACCGCAACGCCAAGATGCCCGAACTGAAGCAGCCGCTGCTGCTGTCGGGCGCGCTGGCCGCCACGGGCAGCGTCGCGGGGCAGGGGGAGTGGTTTGATTTCGCCGAGACGGCCGCGCCCAAGGTGCGCGCGCGCCTGGCGCCGGGCCAGGCCTTGGCGGGCAAGCCCCAGGCCGGCCAGGAACTGGCCCTGGTCTGCGGCAAGATGGATCTGGCCAAGGACACGCTCAGTTTCAGCGGCTGCGAGCCCGCCGCCGCCGTCGCCGAGCGTGAGACGGCAAGGCTCAAGGACGCGCTGGCCGCGTTCTACCAGGGCAAGCCGACCGATGCAAAGGTCGCCACGCTGGCGATCAACATCTCGCTGTATGCGCAGGAACTGCCGGCCGGCAGCGGTTGTCCCGGCGACGAGGCGCGTTGCGGGGCGTCCATCGCGGCGGTCAAGCTGCCGAGCCTGGGGCACAAGAACGCCGTATTGCAGCGCTTGCGCGAGGCCGGCGTGGACCTGAGCGCGTTCAGTCCGCGCCAATAGCCCTTGTTCGGGCACTAGGCGCGACAACGCGGGCCGGCCGGCAAGCCCGGCGGCCCTGGCGCCAAAGGCCTCCACCGCGTGGCCGCGCCAGATCGCAGGCCCCAACGCCAGACCGCGATCGTCCAGCCCGCGTCGGACGCGCGGCTTTTCCTTGCATTGCCGTATCGGCCGGCCACGGCAGGCTACCGCGCGCCTGTCGCCGGACTCACTTCCATCTCCGCCCACCCTAAGGGTTAGACCCGATATCAGCCACTTCACGCGCCTTGTAGGATCCCGTTAAATAAAAATGGGATCCCATTTGATCAATGTCATGGACAGGATCACGACTTTCACTACACAAGGAGCCAGAGGCACATGAGCAATATCGACAGCATCACCGGCAAGCGCATCCTCAACGAGGGCGGCCGCGGCGGCCCGTTGACCGAGGATCACCAGGGCATGCGCGCCTGCCACCAGGACGACCTGGAGTGGACCAATCTGCGCTACGAAGGCCAATACGCCAAGATGATGTTCCACCCGACCGCCGAGGATCCGACCATCCCGAACGCCGGCATCGTGCGCTACGAGAAGGGCTCGGGGCATCCGCTGCACAACCATTACTTCGCGCAGGTCTGGTACATCCTGGAAGGCCAGTTCCGCATCGAGGGCAAGCTGTACGGCAAGGGCGCGATGATCTTCCATCCCGATCCCCATTTCGAAAGCGCGCTGGAAACCGTGGAGACGGGCGCCATCCTGTACGTGCAGTACGTCGGCCCGCACACGCGCCAGGGCGCCATCTATGAAGGCCGCTTCAACATGAAGGAGCGGCGGCCGCTGGAGGAAGAGACCACGGCGGTCTAGCGCCGGACCCGCGCGCCCACGGCGCCGCCGCCACGCCACCACCAGGCCAGGCCATGGCGGCGGCCCGCCGGCGGGACCGCCGCGCAACCAGACCCATGCATACAGACGCGCATTCCCCCGCCCGCGATACGCAGGCGGGCGGGGACGAGCGCGCGCTCGAATCGGAGACACCGGGATGAATACCCCCGCAGCAGCGCCCCAACACCGTTCCCGCAAGCACTATGTGACCGCGGGCCTGTCCAGCATGATCGGCACCACCATCGAGTGGTACGACTTTTTCCTGTACGGCATCGCCGCCGCGCTGATTTTCAACAAGATCTATTTCCCCGCGATCGACCCCATCACCGGCACGCTGGCCGCCTTCGGCACCTATGCCGTGGGCTTCGTCGCGCGGCCCCTGGGCGGCATCGTGTTCGGCCATTTCGGCGACCGCGTCGGCCGCAAGTCCATGCTGATGATCAGCCTGATGCTGATGGGCGTGCCGACCGTGCTCATCGGCCTGACGCCCAGCTACGAGTCCATCGGCTACTGGGGCGCGGTGGCCCTGGTGTTCTGTCGCTTCCTGCAAGGCCTGGCGGTTGGCGGCGAGTGGGGCGGGGCGGTGCTGATGGCGGTGGAGCATGCGCCGGAAGGCAAGAAGGGGCTGTTCGGCAGCCTGCCGCAAGTCGGCGTCGCACCCGGCCTGATCCTGTCGTCGCTGGCGATGGGCGCGGTGTCGCGGCTGCCCGAGGCGGACATGCTCAGCTGGGGCTGGCGCCTGCCATTCCTGGCCAGCGTGTTCCTGCTGCTGGTGGGCTGGTACATCCGCGCCAAGGTCGGCGAGTCGCCCGAGTTCCAGGCCGCGCTGGCCCAGCCCAAGCCCGAGGCGCCGCCGCTGCGCGCCGTGCTGCGCGATCACAAGGCGCCGGTGCTGGCCGCGCTGGTGGCCTGCATCTCGGAGAAGACCTGGTTCTACACCATCGCGACCTTCTCGCTGACCTACGCGGTCGGCACGCTGGGCCTGCCGCGCGAGACCATCCTGAACGGCGTGATCTGGGGCGCGGCCGCCGCGCTGGTCACCATTCCGCTGTTCGGCTGGCTGGGCGACCGCTGCAGCAAGCAGGCGATCTTCATCGCCGGCGCGCTGGGCATCTCGCTGTTCTCCGCTGGCTTCTTCGCGCTGCTGGACGAGAAGACGGCGTATCACACGAACGTCGCCATGCTGGTGGCCTTCGGCGTGGTCTATGCCGCCATGTACGCGCAGGAGTCCAGCCTGTTCGCCAGCATGTTCCCGCCCGAGGTGCGCTACACCGGCATCTCGCTGGCCGTGCAGATCGGCGGCGCCATCGGCGGCGGCACCGCGCCGCTGGTCGCCACCTACCTGCTGGCGCAGGGCGGCGGTTCGCCCAGGCTGATCGTGTTCTATCTGGCGGGACTGGGCGTGGTGGCGGCGGTGTGCGGGCTGATGATGCGGCCATATCGCCAGCCGCTGGCGCAGGCAGACGCGCCGTTCGCGTCGGGCAGGGCGGGCAAGCGCGTCGCGCCGCTGGCCAGCCGTTGAATGCAGGCTTGAAGGCGGGCGTGGAAGCGCGGCCCTAGCGCCGCGCTTCCATCCATTCCACCACCAGCTCGGTGGTGCGCGAGATGTGCGTGGCCATCGCTTCGCGCGCGGCCGCGCCATTGCGCGCGGTCAGCGCGGCGATGATGTCCTCGTGCTGGCGGATGTTCTCTTCCATCAGCCGGGGCGGCATTTTCGAGGCAAAGCCCAGCACGTTCGAGACGATGCTGCCCTGCAGCTCGGCGACCAGCTCGTGCAGCCGTTCGTTGTGGCTGGCCTGGGTGATCAGGTTGTGGAACAGGGCGTTGAATTTCAGCCAGTCCGACCCGCCCTCGCTGCGCACGCGGGTGCGCAGCGCCTCGGCGTAGCGCTGCTGATGCTGCGCCAGCAATTCCAGGTCCTTGTCGTCGATCCAGTCCACCGCCAGCTGCGCCGCCAGCCCTTCGAGCTCGGCCCGGATCTGGAACGATTCGCGGATGGCGCGCACCGAAGGCACCGTCACCACGGCGCGGCCGGTGCTGGTCAGCGTGATGGCGCGGCGCGCCTCCAGGAAGCGCAGCGCCTCGCGGATGGGCGTGCGGCTGGTCTCGAATTCGGCGGCCAGTTCGTACTGGCTCAGCGCGTCGCCGGGCAGGTACTGGCCATTGCGGATCCGCTGCAGGATTTCTTCCGAAATCTCGATCGAGGATCTGGACGCGTTTCGGGTGTTGCGGGTCTCGCTCATGCTCGGATCCATGGGGCCGGTCTGTGGCGGCCGTTCCTGGCGGCGGCGCCTTATGGCGGGGATGGTAGCACGCGGTTTGCGCGCGATTTCACCGCGCGCGCGGCGCGGGATTGCGCGCTGACAAGCGTCGGACATATCAGGCGCCCAGGAATTTGATATTGGACCGGCGCGCCGGCGCGTCCCTAGACTCTGCCTTGCACTGAGGGCTGTGAAGGAGACAAACACAATGCACTTGCAAGGAATCATCGGCTATCTGCTGACGCCCTGCGACGACGCCGGGCGGGTCGATCACGCGCTGCTGGCGCGCCACGTCGAGGAAATGATCGGCGCGGGCGTGCACGCGCTGGCGCCGCTGGGCAGCACCGGCTGCCTGCCGTACCTGGACGACGCCGAGCGCGAGGCCGTGGTCGAGACCGTGGTCGGCGCGGCGGCCGGCCGGCTGCCGGTGCTGGCGGGCGTGTCCAGCCTGGGCACCGCCAGCACCGTGCGCCACGCGCGCCACGCCGAGCGCGCCGGCGCGACGGCGGTGCAGGTGCTGCCCAGCACCTACTGGAAACTGACCGAGGCCGAGATCCATGACTACTACCGCGAGGTCTGCGACGCGATCTCGCTCCCGGTGATGGTCTACAACAACCCCTTCACCACCGGCATGGACCTGCCCGTGCCGTTCCTGGCGAAGCTGGCCGCGCTGCCCAACGTCACCATGATCAAGGAAAGCAGTCCCGACGAAGGCAAGATCGCGCGGCTGCGCCAGGCCTGCCCGGACAAGACCGCCGTCTATATCGGCCTGAACCGCATGGCGCGCGGCGGTTTCGCCGCCGGCGCCGCCGGCTGGTGCACGGCCTCGGCCAATGTCGCCGCCGCGCATGCGGTGAACCTGTACCGCTGCGCCATGGCTGGCGATCAGGCCGGCGTGGATGACTGGTTCGCGCGCCAGTCCGGCCTCTTGAACTTCCTGATGGAACACGGCCTGCCGCGCACGGTGGCCGCCGGCCTGCGCCTGCGCGGCATTCCCAGCGGACGGCTGCGCGCGCCGCTGGCGCAGCTGGCCCCGGAACACGAACACACCTTACTGAACCTCCTCAAGCAAATGGAGATCGTGCAATGAAGCTGGGATTGCGCCGCCGTCTGGCGGTCTTGTTGGGAGCGGCGCTGCCGATGGCGGCGGCGTGGGCGCAGGCGTATCCGACGCAGCCGGTCCGGCTGATCGTGCCCTTCGGCGCGGGCGGCGTGACCGACACCACCGCGCGCGTGTTCGCCGAGGGCTTGACGCGCGAGCTAGGCCAGCCGGTGGTGGTCGAGAACCGGGGCGGCGCTGGCGGCTCCATTGCCGCCAGCGCGGTCGCCAAGGCCAATCCCGACGGCTACACGCTGCTGGTGATCACGAATGGCATGTACGCCGTCAACCCCTTGATCTACAAGACGCTGCCCTACGACCCGAACAAGGACTTCGCCTATATCGCCATGCTGGCCAACACGCCCACCGTGCTGGCGGTGAGCGCGGACAGTCCCCACAAGACGCTGCCCGACCTGATCAAGGCGGCGTCCGCGCAGGCCGACAAGATCGCGTTCTCCACGGCGGGCGAGGGCTCCGACAACTACCAGGTGCTGGAGGTATTGCAGCAGGCCACCGGCGTGAAGATGCTGCACGTGCCCTACAAGAGCGGCGCCGAATCGCTGACGGCCGTGATGAGCGGCAACACCGACGTGACCGCCATCTCGGCCGTCACCGCGACGGGCTATATCCAGGCCGGCCAGATCCGCCCTTACGCGGTCACTTCGTCGCGCCGCCTGGCCAACCTGCCCGATATTCCCACCGCCAAGGAAGCGCTGGGCCTGGACGTGGAGGGCGGCTCGTTGTCCGGCATCGCCGCGCCGGCCGGCACGCCGCCCGAGGTGGTCGCGCGCCTGAACGCCGCCATCGCGGCTGTCGCCGGCGGCGCGATGGCGCAGGACAAGATCTATGCGCGCGGCAGCGAGCGCATGGACGGCTCGCAGGAGGCCTTCACGCGCAGGGTGGCGCAGGAGCAGAAGAAGTGGGCCGGCATATTGGCTCGTCCCGGTAAGGAAGAGCGCGGCATGCGTTGCGGCTGGGAACGGATCTCGCGCATTGGGGACCGTCACCCCTCATGGCCGTTCCGCATCTCCGCCTTCACCCAGCGCCTCGCGCGCCGCGTCGATGAACCAGCGCACCGCCGGATTCGCCGGTTCGGCGTGCGTGGCCAGCGCCACGGCGTAGCTCAGCGGCTCGCCGGCGGCGTCCTCCAGATCGACGAACGCCACATTGTCGATGGCGATCCGGCGCAATGCCTCCGGCACGATGGCCACGCCCAGCCCGGCGGCGATCAGGGGCAGCGTGACCAGGGCGTGCGAGGACTCCTGCATCACGCGCGGATGAAAGCCCGCGCGCTGGCAGGCCGCCGCGATCTCGGCGGCGAATCCCGGGCTGTCCGAATGCGCCAGCGCCACCAGCGTGTCGCCGTCCAGCTCGGCCAGCGCGGCCGACCGGCGGCCAGCGAGCCGATGGCCCGCCGGCACCGCCAGCGCCAGCCGCTGCCGGCCCAGCGGCGTCATGGCGATGCCCGGCACGCCCGACGCGGGCGGCACCAGCAGCGCCGCGTCCAGCTCGCCGCGCTGCAACTGCGCCAGGATGCCCACCGTGCTGCCGCTGCTCAGCCGCAGCCGCACCTGCGGAAAGCGCTGGCTGAACGCAGGCAGGATGCGCGGCAGCAGGTTCAGCGCCGCGCTCGGCACCGAGCAGATGCGCAGCGCGCCCACGCGTCCCTGCGCGGCGTCGCGCGCCGCCTGCAGCGCGGACTCGGCGCCGTCGAGCAGGCGCCGGGCTTCATCCAGGAAGGCGATGCCAGCGACCGTCAGCCGCACACCCTGGCGGTCGCGCTCGAACAGCTCGGCGCCGATCTCGGCCTCCAGCCGCTTGATGGCGATGCTGAGCGGCGGCTGGGTCATGTGCAGCCGCTCGGCGGCCTTGCGGTAGTTCAGTTCGGTGGCCAGCACCACGAACTGCTTGATCTGCCTGAAATCCATCGCGAGTCCCCTGATCTTGTTTTGCGGGTCGTCGCGGCTGGCTGGCCAGGCGCGCGCCCAGGCGCGATTGTGCGCGCATTGGCGCGGGCTTGCACGCCGATGGCATGGCATCGCGGCGGGACGCTGGGCGGGCATGCCAGGGGCAGAGACGCTTCGGACCATCCGATGTCGGCGCGACGCCTGTCCGCGCGTCCCGGACCGGGCGGCGGCGCGACATTCTTCTACGCTTCGTAACGCACCGCGCCCGGCGGGCGGCAGTATCCTCGGCTACTCAGGGTCGCCCGGGAAGGCGCTGGGCGCGGTTCCATTCGGCGGATCCGGGTGCATCGCAGGGCGCGCACGGCCCGTCCGCCATCGCCAGGAGACAAGCATGATCAGCAAGAACACGATATGCCTGTGGTACGACAAGGACGCGCTGGAGGCCGCGCAGTTCTATGCCCGCACCTTTCCCGACAGCGCCGTCGGCCGCGTGCTGCGCGCGCCGGGCGACTATCCGTCGGGCACGCAGGGCGATGTGCTGACGGTGGAGTTCACCGTGGCGGGCGTGGCCTGCCTGGGCCTGAACGGCGGCACGGCGTTCAAGCACAACGAGGCGTTTTCGTTTCAGATCGCCACCGACGACCAGGCGGAAACCGACCGCCTGTGGCACGCCATCGTCGGCAACGGCGGCCAGGAAAGCGCCTGCGGCTGGTGCAAGGACAAATGGGGCCTGTCGTGGCAGATCACGCCGCGCGTCCTGACCGAGGCAATCGCCGATCCGGACCCGGCGGCGGCCAAGCGCGCGTTCGAGGCGATGATGACGATGGGCAAGATCGACATCGCGGCGATCGAGGCGGCGCGGCGCGGTTGACGCGCCGGACGCGCCGCCGGTGATAGGGGCCGCGCCGGCCCGGCCTAGCCGGCCTCCGGCAGCAGCCGCAGCCCCGTCCGCTTCACGAATTCCTCGTAGCTGATCGGCGGCCCCGCCTTGGTGCTGGCGCTGTTGGCCTGCCAGTGCACCCACGAGCGCCCCGTGGTGGCGTCGTACACCACCTTGTAGATATAGGCCGGCACGGCCACGCCGCTGCCGATGGTCCTGGGCTTGTCCGCGTAGACCGGCCCGGTGAACACGTAGACATCGCCGGACGCGCGCATCACGTACTTGCGGGTGTCCTGCTCGATCTGGCTCCAGGCGCCGCCGTTATGCGTCTGGTCCTGCGGCACCATGTTGGCCAGCGAGAAGCTCTGCGCCATCGCGTCCGGGGTGGACATGTCTCCCGCCGGCGCCATGTGCCCGCGCGAATAGCCCGAGCCCTTGTAGTCGTCCAGCTCGGCGCGTTCCGAGCGCGGCAGGCGCGCCTCGGCGTAGAACTTGTCGGTGCGGCGCAGCCCCTGGCCCTGGGCCAGCGTCTGCCGGTTCAGGCGCTCGGCCACGAACACCGGCGTCTTGGTCTGGCCGTTGTGCAGGATCGCGAAGGCCGAGAAACAGACCTCGCGCAGCTGCTGGCTGCCGGGCACTTCCGGGGGGCGGAAGTTGGGGAAGAACTGGCGGCACTCGGCGAAGATGGTCTGCGCCGGCGCGCCCGTGGGCACGGCGATCGGCGCCGTGGCGGCGGGCGCGTTCTGCTCGCGCGGCTGCTGGCGGTGCTGGGAATTCTGCTGCGGCTGATGGTGCTGCTGGGGCCAGCCCAGCCGCGCCAGCACGTCCTGCACCGGCGCCGGTATCCGCCACTGCGGATTCAGCATGTAGGTGGCGGCGCCGAAGCTCGCCAGGGACGAGAACAGCAGCGCCTTCAGGAACCGGGGGAAGCGGCCGCCGGCGCTGGCGCGGGCCGGGGATCTGCGTGGGGGGCTTTTCTTCTTGGCGGGGGTCTTCGCGCGCGTCATTACTACCTGTGAGCTACGTGGCGGCCGCTACAGGCGGCCGGCATGGTCACGGATTGTAGATGAGTGACAAATCCAGCTCTATTGACGCGCGCGCGGTTCGCGGGTGCGGAATGGGGCGCACGGTAGGGATGGACGGGACATCCGGGGCCGGCGGGCTGGCCCCGTCCCGCAAGCTCAGCCTTGCCGCAGATGCGCTTCGAACTGGCTGCGGTTGAACAACTCGAAATACAGCACGTCGCTCCAGTACAGGCCCAGCGGGTGTTCCGTGGCGCCGCTGCGCGTGCTGTCGAAATCGTTGTCCAGGCGCAGTCCGTGGAAGGCGTCCAGCGGTTCCGCGGCGGGTTCGGCAACGGCCGTCCGAAGCGCGCGGGCGGCTTCGTCGACGTTGGCCGGCAGCGCGTCCAGGGCCGCGCCGGCGCGCCGGCAGCGCGCGATTTCGGCGTCCACGCAGGCCTTCAGCTCGGCTTCGCCGGCGTGGGACATGATGTCCAGCTCGATGGTCTCCAGCAGCAGGTGGCTGTCGCGATGGGCGTCGAGGAAGGCCAGCGTTTCGTCCAGCGCGGCCAGCAGCTGGTCCGAGGCGGGAGCGGCGGGCGAGGCCGGAACCGGCGTCGGAGCGGCGTCCGCCTGCGGCGAAAACATCTGCTTCACGCGGTCCATGAAGGACGCCGGCTGCGACGCGCCGGAAGCGCTGGCCGCCGTCGTGGACCCAGGCGCGGGAGCCGGCGCCTGCGCCACGGCGGCGCGGACGATATCGGCAAAGCGCCGCACGCGGGCGTAGCCCGGTTCGAACACGCCGCTGATCGCATACAGCCGGGTCTTGCTGCCGGGTTCCTCGTCTTCCATCCCGTCCGACACCAGCGAGGCGCATGGCTGCGGATCGCCGGACATCAACAGCCGATACATGAAGGGCACGTCATACGGCCATTCCGACAGGCCGGAGATCGTCTCGGGGCGGTCGGCGTAGGCGGCAGGGCGGTTGCTGAGGCTGTAGAGATAGGAACGGTTGGCCATGGGATGGGAGCTTTATGAGGGGCGGATTGGGCGGATGGGCTATCTTAGGGCTGTTTATGTCACTGTCCAGTGTCTACACGAGCGGATTTTCCGGCCTGTCCATATCCGGGTCACTGCTACCTAGTCGTGTAGCAATTCTCACGTAAAATTTTGTTGCCGCCGTTACATATCGGCGCAATGCTTCGTTGCCGAGATGCACGTCGATCTCTTCACTCTCTACCTCATCATCATCGGGACGCTGCTCGCCAGCGCCTGCCTGACCTACTGGGAGCACCGGACCCACCCCGGCCGCAGTACGTCGCTGCGGCTGTTGGCGGCCGGCTTCGCCACGCTCGCGGCGGGTTGTTCCATCGTCCTGTACCGCACGGCGCTGCCCGGGGCGCTGGGCTCGGCCCTGAGCAACCTGGTCATCCTGAGCGGCTATCTGCTGGTCCTGAACGCCGTGGCCGCGCTCAACGGCCGGCTGTACCGCTCCGGCTCGTTCGGCCTGCTGGCCGTCATGGCATTGATCTGGGCAGCCGCCGGCGAGTCAGGACAGGATCTGGTCTGGAAGCACATCAGCGCCTTTCCCATCGCGCTGGTCAGCGGCATGACGGCCTGGGAACTGCTGCGCTGCCAGGCATTGAGATCGCTGTTGCCGCTGCGCATCGCGGTGGCCGTGACCGGCCTGCACGCGCTGCTCTACCTGGGACGCAGCTTCGTCCTGCCCTGGTGGGTGGCCGAGCACGGCGCGGCCGCGCAGATGCTGGCCAGCAATATCACCATGTACGAAGGCGTGCTGTATTCCATCGTGCTGCCCATGACGCTGCTCAAGCTGGTGCGCGAGGAAACCCATGGCCAGCTGCTGCGGGAATCGCAGACCGACTCCCTGCCCCGGCGGGGCAACCGCCGCTGGTTCTTCGAGCAGGGCCAGCGCCTGATCGACGGCGGCCGGGGCCGCGAGCCGCTGGCCGTGCTGGCCTTCGACCTGGACCAGTTCAAGTCCATCAACGACCGCTACGGCCACCAGACCGGCGACCTGGTACTCAAGTCCTTCGCCGACATCGCGCGCGGCGTGCTGGGGCCGGCGGTGCTGCTGGCCCGCATCGGCGGCGAGGAATTCGCCGCGGTGCTGGCCGGCCACGACGCCCGCCGCGCCGTCGCGCTGGGCGAGGACGTGGCCCGGCGTTTCGCCGAGACGCTGTCCAGCCGCGTCGACAGCCTGGGCATCCCGGCCACCGTCAGCATCGGGCTGGCGCAGTTCGAGCACGAAGCGCCGGCTCTGGCGCAGGGGCTGTCCACCGCCGACCAGGCGCTGTACCGCGCCAAGGCGCTGGGCGGCAACCGGCTGGAAGTGGCGCAGCTGGCCGCGCGCATGGCGGCCGATTGAGACGGCCGGCGGCACGTGCATGACAGCGCATCAGGCTGGCGCATCAGGCGATAGGCGCAGACCCGCCGGCGGCAAGAATGGATGCACGTCCGCTGGCTATACTCCCCGCGACCCGAACACGGAACCGTTCTCCATCATGTCCCATTCCCTCTCGCAGACGCCCAGCCGGGACGGCTATTGGTTCGAGCACCTCAACGACGACATTGCCCTGGAGCGCCACGGCAATCAGGTCAGGCTGGCCCGGTTCCAGCCGCCCTGGCTGGTGGTGGACCAGACCATCGCCACGCTCATCATCAGCGGCGGCTGGCCCGGACGGCTGTGGCGCGCGCGCGTCACGGAGCTGGGCGACATGTCCGGCCTGGTCGCGAACCCCGGCTATTGGCGGGCGGCGGCCATGGAGCTGCTGGAGGAACTGCCGCTGTCCGTCCTGTTCGGCGCGCACGGCGAGCGCGTGGTGGCATTGCTGGAGCAGATCCAGGCGCTGTCGCGCGCGCAGGCCGAATGCCTGGCGGCGAACCTGGATCCGGACGCCGGCCACGCCTACGGCCGGGCCTGGCTGCGCTGGTCCGAGGCGCAAGGGCAGCAGCGGTCCACGCCGGCGGACGACTGGGACGGCACGCTGGCCGCGCCCAGCGCGCGCGGCAAGGACAAATCGCCCATTCATTCCGGTTTCCTGCTGGTCCATGACCAGCTGCGCCGTCGCGCGCTGGCGCTCGACGGCGACCAGGCCATCGTGATCGAGACGGACGAGGACGGCGAGACCGAGGAAATGCTGGCGCCGTTGTGGCAAGGCGTGAGTGACGCACTGCTATATGCGGCGATGGCGCAGGGCGCGCCGCAATACGTGGACGCCGGTGACGAGGCGGCGCTCATGCGCGCCTGGCGGGCCTGCTACGGGCAACGCTAGGCGCCGGCCCGCCGCAGCCGGGTGGCGTCCGTGCACACGGCCGGCAGCGGATCGCCGGCGGCCAGCAGCAGCGGTTCGATGTTCCGCTGCACGCGCGGCAGCAGCCGTTGCAGCAGCGCCTGGCAATCGCGCCGCAGATAACTAGGCTCGCCCGTCAGCGCGCCCACGGCGCGCAATACCCAGGACTCGCGCGCCAGCACCAGCAGCACATGATGCCCGCTGGCGGCGTCGCGCAGCAGCCATGCGCCGGTGGCGGCCAGCAACAGCGGGTCCAGCGTGTCCGCCAGCCTGCGCAATTCGGGCTCGCCCAGGCCGTGCGGCTCGTAGCGGGGGGCGGCGGTGTATTCAGCCAGGGTCCGGCGTTCCAATTGGTCCGCTTCCGTGCGCCAGGCCAGGGCCTGGCCGGCGTCGCCGCGCCGCAGGGCGATGGCCGTGAGTTGGCGCAGGCAGGCCAGGCGATGCGGGCCGGGCTGGGCGGCGGCCTCGCGCCATAGCGCTTCGGCGGCATCCTGCGCAGGCTCGCGCCGGGCATCGTCCGGGCCAGGCGTCGCGCTTGCGTCCGGCGCTGCGTCCGGGCGGGCATCCTGGCGCTGCGACAGCGTCGCCAATTCGCACAGCGTAGGCACGTGGCCGGGATGATCCCGCAGATTTTCCCGCAGCAGCTTCGTGGCGCCGTCCACGTCGTTCGCCAGCATGGCGGCATGCCAGGCCATGCGCGCCCGCTCATCGGCCGACAACGCGCGCAGGCGCTGCTTGCGCAGCAGGTCGTGATGCGCGGCGACGGCCTCGCGGCGTTCGTCCTGCGCCTCGCGCAGCGATTGCGCGGCGGCCTCGCGCCGCGAATCATCGAGCGCGCGCGCCAGCGGCAGGCGCCGGTCCTGCAACCATTCCTGCGCCGCGCTGGGCTGGGCGCGACGCCAGGGCAGGGGGCGGGAGGTCGCCGACAGGGCGTGAGTGGGCGCCATGCCCCGCGCGCCGGGCATGCCGGGCGCGTCGGGCGCGGGCGTTGCCCGTTCGTCCAGGGCCTGCGGCACCTTCAGCGCCGCCAGGCGGTCCGCCAGCGAGGGATGGGTATCGTCATGGCTGGTCGGACGGCACAGGGCCTGATGCAGCCAGATCTGCGCCTCGGCCTGGTCACGCGGGCTGGTCAGCAAGCCATCCTCCGCCAGCCGGACCAGGGGCCAGGGCGGTTCCGTGGCCGCGGCGTCGGCGTACAAGCTGGATGCGTATTCGTGCAGGGCACGCCCCTGCAGACAGGTCGCCATCAGGGCATCCGACGCGCACGCCACGCCGCAGACCCGCGCGGATTCCGCGTCGGCCTGGTACTCGCATTCGCGCGCGAAATCCAGGCTGGCTGCCAGGAAGCGCGGCACGTGCCAGTTCATGAAGAGCCGCAGCGGCGCGTTGGCCAAGCCCTTGCGGCGCGCCAGTTGCCGCGCCGCTTCCTGCCATTGCAGCCGCGCGAAATACACCCGGCTGGCATAGCGTCCGTGCCGGCCGGCGATGTGCGCGCATTCATGCGCCAGGATGGCGCGGCAGGCGTCGGTCGACAGCAGCTCCAGCAGCGGCAGCCCGAGCCACAGCACGTTGCGCGTGCCGCCCCAGAGCCGTCGATGCTGCCGGATGCTGGCATTGCATTCGCTGTTCAGGTAGACCGCGTCCAGCGCCGGCGCGCCCACCTGGGCGCGCACCTGTTCGATCTCGCGGAACAGCGCCGGCGCGTCCGCGGGCGTGAGGAGCAGGCCGTCTTCCGGGCCGGGTGGGCGTGACGAGAAGGGCAGGCGCAGCATCGCCCAGCCCGCGACGGGCAAGGGCAGGGCCAGCGCCCCGGCGGCCACGCCCAGCGCGCCGGGCAACGCCGCATACAGCCACAGCGGCGCCGTGCCCAGCGCCAGTCCCGCGCCGGCCAGCGCCGCGTCGCCCAGCAGCAGCCGGGACGACAGCTTCCATCCGGACCGGCCCGGGCGCGCCATGCCTACTGCGCGTCCGGCTTGGGCGGCAGGTCCTCGGCGCTGATGCCGCCTCGGCCCATGTAGGCGCCGAACACCGTGCCGATGGTCTTGACCAGGCTGTGCGAATTCAGTACCTGCGACTGGATCTCGTCGATGTCCTCGTCGTCCGGCTGCAGCCGGCTGGCGTGCTGCGCCCATTCGATGGCGGCGAAGCGATTCTTCTTGGCGCCACGCCCGTGCGCGTAGGCCAGCGCGATCTCGGCGCTGGCGCGCGCCGCGCGCCAGTCGTGATCCTCGTCCACCAGTGGACGCAGATAGGCGCGCACGCCTTCCTGCTGTTCCTGCTCGGTGCCGTGGTCGCGCAGCAGCACGCCGATACGCAGCCGCGCCAGCGCGTCGGCGCGCGGCTCCTGGCGTGCGCCGTGAAGCAGGTGCAGCACCTTGTCCAGGTTCTCGCGGCGCGAGAAATCCAGTTCGTCGTCGAAGATGTTGCGATAGGCCATGTTGTACATGGCCAGCGGCGAGCCTTCTTCCACCGCGCGTTGCAGCCACTGGTCGCGCACCGCGTCGTCCAGGTAGCTGTCCGGCGTGTTGTCGCGGAAGCCCCGGTGGATGTCGTACATGCTGCTGGCCGCGTCCGCCACGCGGCGGTCCGCCAGCTGCCGGGTCAGGAAATAGCCTTGCTCATGATCGCCGCCATCCCACAGCATGGCGGCCGCCGCCAGGACGTTGAAATCGTCGTCCGCCTGGTCCTGCGCCAGCACCGCGGCGCGGTCCAACAACTGCTGCGCGCGCGCCGGGTCCTGCGCGAAACCCCAGCGGCCGTAGTGATGGGCCACCGCCGCCAGCGCCTGCGGCGTGGCCACGGTATCCCAGCGGCACATGCGTTCCAGCACGCTCTTGAAGGCGCCGTCGTCGTCCGGCAGGCCGTGGATGATGCTGACGTGCGCGAAGCTGCGGAACGGCCCGTCCACGTCGCCGAAATAACGGTTCGGCGGAAATGCCGCCGCGCTCCGCGCGTGCAGCGCGCGCGCCTGGACCTGATCCTCCAGCGAATAGCTGACGAACTGCGCGTAAAAACCCAGCGCCATGCCGCGCTCTTCCAGCCGCAGCTCGCGCTGCAGGAACGCTTCGAACATCTCGCGGTATTCCGCCACCGCCTCGGCGTCGTCCGGCTCCGGATAATCGCCCATCGAATCGAGGATGCCGATCCAGCGGATCGCGTTGCGCTGCGGCTCGGACAGCGCCGCGCACAGCGGTCCGCCAGCCATGCCGTCGATATCCTCATAGCTGCCGCCCCAGCGCGGACGCAGGTATTGCGCATACGCCATCAGCGCGCCCAGGTGCCCGGGCCGCAGGTCCAGCGCGCGCAGCAGCCAATAGTCCTTGGCCTGGTCCATCTCATGCTCGGCGCGCGGCGCCAGGCCCGCGGGCAGGGCATCAGGCGTCTGTTCCGGCGTCAGGCGCGGCACGCCCAGCTCGGCCAGATGCGCCAGCGCGGCGTCCATCATGCCCGGCTCCTCGATGTCCTCGTGCGTGATGGTTTCCGGCGCATGGCCCAGGAACAGCTGGCGCAGCCAGTATGGTTCCTGGAAATGCGCGCACATCTGCATCATCGTCACGCAGGCCGCGATCGGGCGTGGCGACAGCGTCATGGCCTGTACCAGCGCGGCGGCGGCGCGTTCGCAGGCCAGGGCGGCGCCCAGCCAGCGGTCCTGCGTCACGCTGTCGGCCCAGCCGTATCCTCGGATGTCGCCGGCGCGGCCGAAACAGAAATTGCCCAGCACCAGATGGGCGTGGTACGAGCCCGGGCTGGCCGCGATCCAGTCTTGCAGAAAGGCGGCGGCGTCCTGGAACGGGACCGTGGAATAGTCGAACAGCGTGCCCGAGTTGGCCGCCTCGAAATACGGCGCGCCCGGATCTTCGGTATCGGCCCAGTCCCGCTGTTCCAGCGCGTCGTAATAGGCGTCGATCTGGGCGTAGTCGCGGGCTTGGACCAAGGCGCGGAGGTCGCGGCGGATGGTGGTGAGGGATTGCAAGAGGGCACCTGAATCTGTGCGCGGGAAGGTCCCGCCGAGGACGCGATGATGCCTGATCCATGGCCGCGTTGGGGAGTTATGGCGACCGTATATGAATAAAGAATTCCAAAGGTAACTGCTGCCCGTGCGGCAGGTGTGCAGATGCGCTGGCATGGCCGCGATCAAGCGCACCGCGCCCGCGCGGACTCGCCGCGTTGCTCGGTATCATCACCAGGTTTTCACGGATCGGCCGCGTTCAAGGCCAGAAGGACTTTCGATGAGAAATGCGTTCCGCTCGTGCCTCAGCAGCAGCGGGCGCGCGTCATCGGCCATGGTCATCAGCACGAAGGTGATCAGCACGCACAGCAGCGTGCCGACCACGCCAGAGGCGATGCGTGCGCCGGTAGGGTAGTACAGCAGCGGTTGCAGGTCCATGCCAGTTGCGCAGCCGCGCGCTGGCGATCAACGGCGACCGGGCCATCGTGATCGAGACGGACGAGGACGGCGAGACAGAGGAAATGCTGGCGCCGCTGTGGCAGGACGTGAGCGATGCCCTGCTGTACGCGGCGATGGCGCTGGGCGCGCGCAATACGTGGACGCCGGTGACGAGGCGGCGCTCATGCGCGCCTGGCGCGCCTGCTACGAGCGGGGGTAGGCGTCTGGTGCGCGCTTGTGGCGACAGGCGGCATGTTCAGCGCGCCTGATCCTCATCCGGCTTGATGCCGGCCGCTGCCAGGCGCCAGCTGGGAATGCGGTATTCATACCAGGCCTGTTCCAGCGACTGGTAGCGCGCCAGCCAGGGTGCGAGGTGGTTCTCGATGTCTGCCGGCAGGGCCGCCAGCCAGTTGGCCAGCTCCTGTTCGTTGTGGATGGTCAGCACGGCGCCGCTGCCCAGCGTGGGTTCGTCGATCAACCCGTCGCCCGGCTTCAGATAGGCGCGGCGGTACAGGCGCCCCTTGTGCCAGACCTCGGCCGGCACATAGACCGGCCATTCCCTTTCGCACGGAAAGGACGCGTACACGCCCAGGGACAGGTGCTGTGCATTGTCGAAGGAGCCGCGATAGCGGATCAGCTCCGCGCCTTGCTGCACGTCGCCGCAGGCCCGCCACAGGCAACGCTTCCCCTTTTTCTTCCAACCCGCGAAGGCCGGCTGCGCGCGCAGCAGGTCCATGACGGCTTGTTCCAGATCGGCGAGGGCTATCGACATGCGGGATTCCCTTGGAGGTTGAGGGGTCGAGTGCAAGAGGCGGACGGCAGGGCGGGATGCCGGGTGCGCGGGTCGCCTTTGGTCATACCTTGATGCCAATTCAAGCCGGGACCGGCCGTCCTGGCGGTCAAAGTATCATGACCACGTTTTCACGGATCGGCCGCGCTCAAGGCCAGAAGGATTTTCGATGAAAAAATGCGTTCCGCTCGCGCTCTTGTCTTCCGTCCTGCTGACGGCCTGCGGTCCCAACAAGATCGTCGCCGACCTGCCGTCGCCTGATGGCAAGTACCACGTCGAGGTCCGCCTCTGCCCGCAGTCCGGTTCGCTGACCTGGACCGAGAAGACGCAGGTCTCGGTGCTGCCCAAGGGCGCCACCGAAAAGTGCCAGGGATCCCTGCAAGCCGTGGCCCAGTTCGATTCCTACGGACCGCAGGATCAGCTACAGGTCGAATGGATCTCCGCCACCGAAGTCCGCGCCTGGCATCCGCAGTTCAATCCGGAATACGGCCCGCAGTCGGCCAACTACAAGCCCGGCAACCCGATCAAGCTGATCTTCAAGCCCAAGCCCTAGGCGGCGCTCACAGCGTGTTCTTGTGGACCTTGCCGTCCTTCATGATCAGGCGCAGGTTCTTGTCGGGATCCGCCAGGAAATCGAGATTGGCTGATGGATCGCCGTCGGCCACCAGCAGGTCGGCCCAGGCGCCCGGTGCGATCCGGCCCAGCGCGCCGGGGTAGGGATTGCGCTCGCCCGATAGCGCCAGCAGCTCGCCGTTGACGCCCGTGGCCTGGCCCAGCAACGTCAGCGGATCGTAGAAGCGCGTCAGCTTGGCCAACTGCCTGCCCTGTGTCGCGGTGTTGCGAGGATTGAACAGGATGTCGGTGCCCCAGCCCGTCTTGACGCCGTGTTTCTGCGCCAGCGCATAGGCCTGGACCGTGCCCTCGGCCACCTGCTTCTGGCTGGCCTGCCGCTCGGCGTCCGGGTAGGCGTTGCTGTCCTCGTCCTGGAGGAACGGCTGCAGGCTCCACCACACGTCCTGGTCGCGCATCAGGCGCACGCTGGCCTCGTCGGCCAGCTGGCCGTGCTCGATGCACTTCACGCCCGCATGGATGGCGCGCTGGATGCCCTTGGGCGTATAGACGTGCGTCATCACATAGGTGTTCCAGTCGCTGGCGGCCTCGACCCCCGCGCGCAGCTCGCGCTCGGTGAACTGGGTGCTGTCCAGCGGGTCGTACAGCGAGGCCACGCCGCCGCCCGCCAGCATCTTGATCTGGCTGGCGCCCAGCATCAGCTGCTCGCGCACGCGCCGCAGCACCTGGGCCTCGCCGTCGGCGATCATGGCCACGCCGGTGTTTTCCACCAGGCTCAGCGGCGCGTTGTCGGCGCGCGGCAGGTCGCTGCGCAGCCGGAAATCCCCATGCCCGGACGTCTGCGAAATCATCGCCCCGCTGGGATAGATGCGCGGCCCGTCCACCAGCCCCTCGTCGATCGCGCGCTTGAGCGCGAACGCCGGCCCGCCCGCGTCGCGCACCGAGGTGAAGCCGCGCATCAGCGTGCGCTGGGCTTCCTTGGCGGCCACCAGGTACAGATAGCCCAGGTCGGCCGTCATGGCCGTCACCTGCGGAATCGCCGCCAGCATCGTGTGCCAGTGCACGTCGATCAGCCCCGGCAGCAGCAGCTTGCCCTGGCAGTCCAGCACGCGCGCGCCTTCCACTGTGGCGGACGCCGGCAGCAGGTCGGCGATGCGCTTGCCCTTGACCAGCACCTGAATGCCCTCGCGCGCCGCCTTGCCCGAGCCGTCGAACAGGCGCAGCTTGGTCAGCAGCAGCGGGCGCGCGTCATCGGCCAGCGCGGCCGCCGCCGTCGCCACGGACGGCAGGGCGAAGGGCGCCAGCATGGCGGCCATGCCGCCCAGGAAATGGCGGCGCGACAGGTCCTCGGTCACGCGCTGGTGCAGCCGCTGGCATTGCGCGCTGTGGCAGGCGCACTGGCGGGCGCGCAGCGGGCCCAAGAAGCGGGAAAACGGCGAGGAGGAACCGGAACGGTACGTCATGGCTGGCCCGCCCGGTCATGGTAAGCCACCGCGACCATGGCCATCAGCACGAAGGTGATCAGCACGCACAGCAGCGTGCCGACCACGCCGGAGGCGATGCGTGCGCCGGTCGGGTAGTACAGCAGCGGTTGCAGGTCCATGGCGACGAAGCTGCCGATCACCAGCAACAGCAGCAGCGCCAGCATCAGCGGCCAGCGCGGGTAACGCATCGCCGCGCGCGCGTCGCGGAACCCATATTCGCCGGTGACCGCGACGCGCGGCAGGGACACGCCCACCACGGCCAGCGCGTACAGCACCGGCAGCCAGATCAGCGCCATCAGCGCGGTCAGGGACGAGAAGAAAACCTTATCGGTCTTGCCATCGAGCAGCGCGTACAGCACGAAGGGCAGATCGCCGCAGACGCGCGCCAGATAGGTGACGCCAATGGCCAGCGCGGCCAGCAGCACCAGGTGGCGGGCCTCGCCGGCGCTGCCGCGCGCCGCGCCATCGTTGGCCGCGTGATTGACGACCCGGTGCCAGGCGTAGCTCATGCGCGCGAAGGCGATCAGATTGACCAGCGCGAGCGCCACGAACAGCCAGTCGCGGAACTGGTACGGCTTGGGCGTCAGCAGGGCAAAGGGTAGCGACAGCGTGAAGATGGCCAGGGACCAGGGCGCGGCGGCCAGCATGGCGCGGCCCTGGTTGCGGATGACGCTTGCGGTCGCCGCGATGAAATGGCGCGCTCCGGGGATGTTCGACAAGGGATTCCTTTATCTGGCAACGGCGGGTTTAGTTTTTACATTAAGCAGCGGCGCATAGGCCGCGCTCAGTCCTCAGCGGCCTGCCACGCCCGGAACCGTTCAAAGACCCGAAAGCCCACGTAATCGCTTCTGATCGGGTAACGCCGCCGGTAGTAGCAATCCCAGTAACTGATCATGCGCTGCTCGGCCCGATCCAGAAACGCCGCGTTGTCGCGCAGGAACCCGCCGTAGCGGCGCGGGTCCATCGCCGGCAGATGGGCCTCGACCGTCTCCAGGATCTGCATCACGTATTCGCCGCAAAGCTGCACTACAAAGGGCAGGGGCCACGCCTGTTCAGCCAGGGCCAGCCGCGCGATCTGGCGCTGCCGCAGCTTTCCGTCCAGGTGCCGCGACAGCACGCAGGCATAGATCACGGCCTGGGTCGCGTTCAGTTGTGGAAACAGCGCTTCGTCAAAGCCATGCTCGATGCGGTAGGGCAGAGTGAGCGCCTGTCCCTGCACCCGGACGGACACGCCCCGGTGATAGTCGGCGTCCGGCCGGATCAGCGCGCTCACGCGGCTCACGTCCTCGCGGATCTCTGCCGGAAAGGCGGCCGCAAGCGGATCCGTGAGCGGCGTGTCGCGTGATGGCAAGTGATCGGTCATGGAACGAGACGGGCGCGGAGGGAAGCCGGGGATAATCCGGCGTCTCCGCCTGATTATCCCGCGCGGCTACTTGCGATAATTGCTGGCCTCGCGCTCGCCGGCCCACTTGCGCAAGGCATTGATGAACTCGGGGCAGACATTGCCGTCCACCTGGCTGTCGATGATGATGCTGTCCTGCATCCGCATCACCACCTTGCATTCATATACCTTGGTGCGATTGCCGTAATACCCGCTATTGCTCTGCTGGAATACCGGCGTGGCCGCGGTGGTCGCCGTGGCCGGAATCATGCCCACCACCTGCTGCGACGAGCCGGTGGACACCCATTCGGTATACGGCGCGGTCTGGTAATCGGACCAGACCAGCTCCATCGTGTTGCCCACCGCGCGCTTGGTCGACGGCTCGCCCAGCGCGGTGATCGCGTCGGCCACCGGACGGCCCTTCATGTTCTTGGCCACGTTCACGCTGGGCGACAGCGACAGCCCCTGCGAGAACATGTTCGAGATCGAGGGCAGCGTCGAACTGCCGCCCGTCGGCATCGGCGCGCAACCCGCCAGGGCGGCCGCCGCCAGCAACACCGGCAGGGCCTGCGCCGACCGCCATACCGAACGAAGTCGCGATGTCTTCATAATGCGCTACGTGCTCCCTCTTTATCTGGCGTACTGCCGTTGGCGTACTGCCGCCGGCCTATTACCAATGCGATCGACAGGCGCGGGAAAACCCCGCGCCGAAGGTGCGTCATGTTAACGGAAAGACCGAGCCATATTGCACGGCATAACCCGTGAAACTCGTTAAGTTCTGTTTCCAAACGAGCGCGCGCCGCGTGCGGGAGTCAAACACCTGCGTGATAACATTCGCGCGTTTCGTGGTTCGCGCATATTCCATCGCGCGCTCGCGAAAATGCCTTGTCTCCAGCACGCCGCACCTTACTTACTGGATACCGCAAAACGATGATGCCCGCGCGTCTGCTTGCCCTGTTCCGCGCCACCGGCGCCGCCTTCGCCACCGCCGGCGCGCTTGCCCTGTCCATGTTGGCCGCGCCCGCCGCCCACGCCGATGCGCTGTACGGCGCCGTCGCCACCGACGAGGCCCAGGCCAAGCTGTATTGGGTCATGCCGGAAACCTCGGCCGGCGTAGCCAAGCAAGGCGCGCTGGCCAAATGCAACAAGGCCGGCGCCAAGGGCTGCAAGAGCGTCACCGCCTTCTCCGACAGCTGCGTCGCGCTGGCGCGCAACTCGCGCAACGATCTGTTCTGGGGCAATAGCGTCTCGGCCGAAATCGCCGCGAAGAAAGCCATCCGCACCTGCACCAACGACAGCGCCGACGGCAAATGCAAACTGGCCGCCATGCCGCTGTGCGCCGGCCCCGGCTATAGCGAAGCCGACCTGAAGGCCCCCAACACCGCCACGCCCGCCCAGCTTGAAGCGCTGTCCGCCAAACTGGATTCGCGCGGCTACTGGGGCTCGGTCGCCGAAATGGAATCCGGCGCCCTGACCTACGCCGACGGCTATCCCACCGAGAAACAAGCCGTCGATGCCCTGCTCAAGTGGGAAGACTGCAAGGGCTGCCGCACCGTGCTCACCTATACCGACACCTGCGTCGGCATGTCCTGGGGCAAGGGCAGCGAGGGTCGCGGCACCGGTTTCACGGCGCTCAACACCGACCCCGTCGCCGCCCGCAATGAGGCGCGCGCGACCTGCAACGCCAAGAGCAACGGCCTGACCTGCGTGGCCACGGTGCGCTGCTCGGGGCGCGCGTATATCAGCGGGTATAAGGGCGAGGACGAAAAGGCGAATTGATCGCCGCTCGCAACGCAGCCGGTTAGCCCCAATAACCGGCGGCATTCGCCCGACCACGGCCCGCCTGATTCCACGTCGGCAGGCCGTCTGATTCACTTCACCAGCGTTTCCCACGATCATCACGACGGGATAACCGCGCACATCCTGGCGATGGCTTCCTGGCCTGATCCCCGCTCTAGCAGGAGTCCCGCCCATGTCCGAACACCACCAATTCCTGTTTCCGCGCGACATGCATCTGCCGTCGCCCGACTGGCGCGCGCTGGAAGCCAGATTGCTGGAAGGCGGCTACGTGCTTGAACCGCGCGGCCAGGACATTCCCCGCCGCGCCCTGATCAACCTGAGCTTCGGCCTGGCCAGCCTGCACGAAGGCTCATATCAATACGACGAACACATGCGCACGCCGGGCGACGTGATTGCCCTGTATGCGCGCGCCGGTTATCTGCCCCCGGACATTCCGATCCGCCACAACGACACCCTGGAAGAAACCGTGGCGCTGCTGGCCAGCCATGGCATCACGCTGGGGGATCTGTATGCCGACGACGAGGGCAGCGACTGGCATAGCCCGCAATACTGCCTGGGACCGGCGGCCAGGGAATATCTGAGCGCCGATGTGCGCGCCGACTTTGACGCGGATCCCCGGAGTATTCCGCTGATGCTGCTGGCCTATGACGGGCCGTCGCCCCGCGTCGCGGTGGGAGAGAATCTATGCGAGCCGAGTTTGCCGGGTTCGGATGAACCGCTGGAGTCCTTGCCGCCGTTCGGTTCGCATATTGATTTCATCGGGGCCGCTTATGAGGATCCGGGCGTGCAGTGGCATTGCGCGGACGATGGGAAGGCGTATCGGATCCTGGAGCTGGATTGGCATTTCAGCCTGGCGATGGGGTTTCGGATGGTGAGGCTGGAGGGGGTGGATGAGGCGAGCGCGCAGGGCTTGGCAGGGCTGATCGGGAAACTTGCCGGGTTGGAGATGGCTTGCAGCCATCGGCATTTGTGAGGGATTGCCGTGCCGGCTCTGGCTTCCTGGTGTTCTGCGCCCAACGGCCACCGTCTTGAATATGCCGAATATGCAGCAGGCGCATGCCGCGAATTCAGCCCAGCCGCTTGATCGAATCGATTTGCTATCCTCGTTGCAACACGCCAGCCGCGTCGCCTGACCCGCGCTTTGCCCCATCCTTCGCATCCGTGCCCATCATCGACCATGACGCCCTCGTTGAAAAAACACCGCCCGTCCGTGCAGCGCATCCTCGCGGACGTCGCGTCCCTGAGCCATGATCAACGCTACCGGCGCATGGTCGAACTCGGTCGTGCCTCCCTCACGGATGCCCATCTCGCCGAAGACCTGAAATCCCTGGCGCAGTCGGAGATCCACTACGAGCGGCTGTTGGCGCTGATGTCGGCCAGCGGTTCCTGCGCGGAGGATCTGATTGTCACGATGCTCGCCGATCCATCGCCCATGCTGGCATCGCGCGCCGCCCGATTGGCCGCGCGGGCCTTGCCCGATGAGATATTGATCCGGTTGATGCCGGATCTGACGAAGCCATGCCGCGTGGATCTGGCCTGCCGGCTTTGGCAGTCCGGACGGGGCCAGGTGAATGACGCCGTCTGCCCGACACTCGAAGGGACCGCGCGCCGTCATCTGCTTTCCTGGACGACCGATGCCTTCATCGAGCGCCATCTGGACGCGGAGCAGATGGCCGCGCTTGACGCGCCGCAGTGGGCGACGCTGGCCCAACGCTTGCCCGGATTCGTGCGCGACAGGCTGACCCATGCACTGGAGCAGTCCGGCAATCCGTCCTATGTCCTGCGCCTGGCCATCCGGGCTTCGCTCTACCGCATGTTGCGCAGCGACCCGGATGCCGGCTTGAGCCTGCTGCGCGTGGCGTTCACCCGGATGCCGGTCCATGACTTGCCGCTGGCGCGCTACGGGTCGCTGTTCCCGAAGGAAATCGCCGCGATCATCGCGGGCCTGGGAGGCAGGCAGCGCATTGCGCTCACGGTGCAGGCCCTGAAGCGCCTGGACGCGTCCACGCTTTGCGAATTGTTGGCGGCCGACGCGCTGCCCAACCTGCATGAAGTCTTCTCACACCTGGATGCCGGCCAGCGTGACGCCCTCTACCGCCAGGGCGGCGAAGCCTGGCGCGAGCACAGCGGGGCGCTCCCGCTCGCCTTCGTGCAAGCCCTGTCCAGCGCGGCCAGGCAGACCGAAGCGCGCCACGCGTTCTCGCTGCGACTGCTGGCCGCCGAGCCGATGGCCCGGCTGCCTTACCTGTCCTGCCTGCCGTTCCAGGAAGCGCTGGCCCTGGCCCAGCCCTTCCTGTCGCAACCCGATGGCGAGCTGCGCGCGCAGGCCGTGGCCGCGGTGGTCGGGGCGGGGCGGTACGAGGCTTCCAGCCTGCCCGCCATCCTGGACTTCTGCCGTGCGCGTGAGAACGAGCAGGACCCCGTGCGGCTGGCCATGTTGACGGCCCTGGCGGCGCTGCCGCCGTCGCGCTGGGAAGCCGCGCATCTGCCCGGCTTTACCGCGCTGATCGATGCCGCGCTGCGCGCGCGGGACTGCTCGCACCAGACCATGGCGGCCGCCACGCAGTGGCTGATGGCCATCATCGCCGCGCATGCGGCCTTCGTGGCCGAGACGCTGCCCCGTCTGGTGGAACGCATGGGCAGCATGGGCAATCTGCGCTACGGGCATTGGGAATCCCGCATGAGCGATGGCGAGCTGATCGGAATCGCCCCGCACTTGATGAGCCTGCTCGACACGTGGATCCGGCGGGAACGCGCCCCGGTCGCGCTGCAACTGATCTTCGGTTTCGGCTGCCGGGCGAAGGCCGTGGACCGGTTCATCGACCTGCTCGCCGACCTGACCCAGGACAAGCGCGGCAACGTGGCCCGCTCGGGGCTGGAGGCGCTGACGCGGCTCGGACTGCGCAAGCGGGCCGCCGAATTGATTCCCCGCCTGGTGCGGGACGATCCGAGCTGGATCCAGGTTTCAGCGGTGTCCTGGCATCTGCATCTGCACAGGCAGGACCTGCTGACGCCATTCCTGAGCGCGCGCGTGTACAAGGGGCGCTTTCCCAGCGGCAAGGCGGCGTTCCTGCCTGCCTTCGACAGCGGCTTCTCGCGCTGGACGGCCGCGCAGCAGCAATGCTATGCCGACGAACTGGTCAAGATCCTTACCAGCACCCAGCGCAATGCCTGGGAACTCTACGGTTCGGTCGAGCGCTACGCGGCCATGCCGTCCATCGACCTGGCGCCGCTGGTTCATCTTGCGCGCCTGGACGCGCCTGACCAGGGACTGCGCGACAAGACGCTGGAGGCGCTCGGGCGCGCCGACGCCGGACGCGGCGTGGCCGAGCTGATGCAGGCGCTGGATGACAACCGGGCCCGCGTCGCCATCTATGCCTTGCGGCGATCCCTGATGAACCTGCGCCCGTCGCAGGTGCTGGACCTGCTCGCCCGCTTGCCGCGAGGCAAGGTCACCGTGGCCAAGGAGATCATCCGGCTCGCCGGCGATCTGAGGACGGACGACGCCTTTGCCTTCCTGGCCCGCATCGAAGGCGAAGGCAAGCTGCATCCGGACGTGGCGATTGCCTTGATGCGGGCGTACTGGAACTTCCTCGAACACCCCGAAGTCTGGCAGCGATTGCATGCCGCCGCGCGCAGCGAGCAGCCGGCGCTCGCGCGCGCGACCATCCGCATTCCGCCGACGGGACTTTCCCCGGACGGCCAGCGCGCCTTGAGCAGGCATCTGGCATTGCTGCTCGGACACGCCGATGCGCAAGTCCGCAAGGAAACCCTGGAAAGACTGATCGCGATGCCGCTCGGCGAAGGCGAGCCCTCGCTCTATCAAGCGCTGGCCGCGCAGCTCGATGACGTCGATGTCTCGCGAGTTGAACTCGCGGCCAGCGCGCTGCTGGGCATCCATGCAAGAAACCAGCCGCGTGAACTGGCAAGCAGTTTCGCGGCCGCGACGCGTGCACAGTCATTGGCTGCCATCGTGAACTCGTACCGGCGGCAGACGCGATCTGGCCTGCTGGAACTGGCCGCGTCGGCGAGCCTGCTGGTCGAGGCCTTGCTGGCCAGGCGCTGGCATCCGGGACTGGCGCTCCGGCTGGCGTTTTCGGTATTGAATCCGCAGGCCGCGCTGGCGATCGCGCGGCAGTTCGACGCGGCGGAATTGATGCATCCTGGCGTCGTTGGAGACGTCCTGGATGCGCTTTCCGAGACAGTGACCGGCGCGCGCCTAGAAGCGCTGGCCCAGGTTGAAGCATCGCTTGGCGCCGAGCGCAACGCCCGCATGCGGCGCATCGGCCTGGGCATGTTGTGCGAAATGTCGGCCCGTTGCGGATGGACCCAGGAGATGCGCCAGCGGCTGTTTGCCTATCGGCAGGACAAGGATGCCTGGGTGTCCGACGCGGCCGACCTGATCACCTATCCGGATGAGTTTGCAGAATGAAGAGATTCCTTGTGGCCCACGACTACGGCATGGGCTCCCTGTGGTGGTGGATCGAGGCTCCCTCGGCAGAGGCGATCATCCAGACCTATGCCGAAGTCATGATCGTCGACCCGGCTGGCGGCGAAGCGGAGAGATTCGCGGATATTCCGTCGCTTCGCATTGGCGATCCCGCGCCTGCGGGACTTGATGATCTGGAGGAACAGCGCCGGGCTCAGCGGGCCAGCCCGAAATTCGGGGCGCTGGTGGGGCGCGGCAGCGTCTATATCAGGAAGGATTATCCCGAGGAACAGGAAACCTATTTCTTCGAGTACGACGAGCAGGGGTATCGCACGCGGCAGGTTGTTGTGTCGGCGGGTGGCGAGGCGGAACGTAGCGGGCCGGAGGATTGGCTTTTCAATCCGCCAGAGGATTTGTGGGATCCGGAGCTGGCGGAGTGTGAGATTGCGCGGGAGGAGTTTGAGGGTTGGTGGGGGAAAAGCGGGCCTGTCATTAATTTCGTGTTCAGGGCATAACATACGTCCAAGGAGTATGTAT
>NZ_JAGTJY010000510.1:0-472 GCF_018195695.1 Achromobacter sp. Marseille-Q0513
CAATTTGAATTTCTGGAAAAGACGCTTTTGGATCGGCCCCACTATGACCGTGAGGAAGTGGAAAGTTTATTGTTTACTGATGATTCATCCGGAGAACGTGAAGATGATAAATGCCTGGTATGGATTTCGCTTATAGGAGGAGAGATGTGATTTGAAGATTAGAAGCAAGCTTCTGTTGGGCTTTAGCCTGCTGTTGATGATTATCCTGGTGCTTGGTTTTATCCATTTGGATCGTCTTAAGTATATGAACTCGCAATTAGATCGCATTTACACGGAAAGATATCTGATGATCAAGAATTCAACCGGGATGCATGGTGATATTAATGATTTGGCGCGGATCTCGACGAATTTAGTGCAGCTACAGGATGAAGCAAAAATTACGGCAGGAAGAAAGATGATTGAGAGTAAGCAGGAGTCCGCAATGCAATACCTGTCTGCAATTCAGAGTATGGTGGATACAGCAGAGGAACGT
>NZ_JAGTJY010000511.1:0-469 GCF_018195695.1 Achromobacter sp. Marseille-Q0513
CTCCCTTCTTTTGTGTGTCCATCTGGATGAGATCCAGCGTGCCTACCGCGGCTACCTTGCAGTGTTGTCTCACCATGCGGTCGACGGCTTCACGATAGCAATCTCGGTATCCGAAGTCGTATCCCAATAGCGCAAGCAAGCCCATCGCCGCACCGGACAGGGCAATGGCGAGCGGCGCCAAGTCCCGCAAGAAGGCCAAGATTTCCTGCACACTGGCCCGTTGAGTTTCTTGAACTAGCGATACCAGATCCTCTGGAAAGGCCACTGTTGCGAATAGCAGTGTCCAGACCAGGATCAGGGGAAGGTTGGAGAGCGCCTTGGCAGCGGCGGTTAGCCCGGTCTGGATCATGTTGCCGAGTTGTTCGAATGCGATGCGACCGTTGCGCAATACGGTGCGCCGTATCTCGGCGTATTGGGCATCCGTGATACGTCCAATGGAAACGCCATTCAATATCACGCCCCATTCCGG
>NZ_JAGTJY010000512.1:0-467 GCF_018195695.1 Achromobacter sp. Marseille-Q0513
ATGATATGCCTCGCACACAAAATTACGGATAGGCCCGACGACGCAGAAACCGACAGTTCCCCACTCACACACGACCACAACATACATCCCGCACGACCCCCTACTTCCCAGCATTACGGAATCTTCGTAAAACTAGTTCAAGAGGGGTCAAACTAACGACGACCGTACATCCAGACGGCATGGAGAGTACTTGCTTTCCCGAATCAACGAACGTAACTGCTCGCTGCGAAACAACGCCAACAGCCTCTCCATTGGCATTGAATAAGGGCCCTCCGCTTGCTCCAGGGTGCATCGCATTGTCAACATAGAGTACGTGCCAATTCACGCTCTCTCCGGGCTGCGAACTCTCTGCAAGGATACGTCGAATATTCCCGACAACACCTCGCTTAAAGAGAGGCCCCGTCATATCTGCCTTGAACCCTTTATTCATCGCCTGGTGAAACTCTTGAACTCCCACAGATTCCTTT
>NZ_JAGTJY010000513.1:0-466 GCF_018195695.1 Achromobacter sp. Marseille-Q0513
GATCACTGCTTAACCAACTCTCACCAGAACGCTTAATATGAAATCTTACAACAGCGCCAAAATCATCCATGGAGACAATCACATTCAAAATTTCATCACCACCCTCCATTTCCCATTTTTGTAAAATCGTATTGCAGAACAAACAGGCGTAGTCCAGAAATCTTTCTTCCACATAATCATCAATATGAAAAGAATTAACAAAACACTCAAGCCCTGTTTTGTCAACAAAATCATTATTACCCGAGAAAAATTTCAACAACTCATTCAAAAATACACAATCGTATTTTCTGACAAACCCATCCCGCAGCCATGAACGAAGTTGATCTGGAAGAATCAAATCATCCCATCTACTTTTTCTCAATCCTTTCAACATCAACGAATTGCACTTCACTTTCTTTCTCCCAAATATTGAACCATCCCTTTATCTATGGCTTTTTTGAAGGAAGGGTCGTTTAACAGATTATTC
>NZ_JAGTJY010000514.1:0-465 GCF_018195695.1 Achromobacter sp. Marseille-Q0513
GAACAGGTCGGCCTCATAGGAAATGCCGGCCTCCACGCGCCATTTGGTTCTGAATGGAGTTGCGGCGTCATGCGCCACATCTTCGGACACGGGAGATGGTCGCTCTCGTGACAGCCCGAATCCGGTTCCAAGCCGAGGAAAACGCGCGCCTTTCGCTTCCTGCCGCAACGCCCGGGCCTGCTTGAGCCGCGCCAACGCAGACTGAAGGGATGGGTTGGCCAGGCGCGCCGTGTCTTGAAGCAAATTCAACGCGGGGTCGTCGAACAAGCGCCACCACTCTCCACGCAAGGAAGCGTCGGCGGGCTGTGCTTCCTGCCAATCTCCAACGATCTCCTGCTCCGACAGCGCGTACTTGTAGTGCGCAGGAAGCGTCATCCGAGGAACGGCATACTCCGGAGCCACGGAACAGGCGGATAGCAAGGCCATGCCACAGATGGCCGACAGCGTCGCGATCCGTCGATACAT
>NZ_JAGTJY010000515.1:0-463 GCF_018195695.1 Achromobacter sp. Marseille-Q0513
GGCCAGGTCGGTCACGGCGATCTTCGGCTCGGCGGCGCGGGCCGCCGGCAGCAGCGCCGCGCACAAGGCCAGCGCCGCCGTCAAACGATGGGATTTCAGCATCGCACTGCCTCTGTAGTCTGGGCGCGGATCAACGGCGCGTGGTCTTGCGGATTTCCTTCTCTTCCTGCCACTCCACGGTGCCTTCCTGCACGTCATAGAGCTTGAGCGTCATCTTGTAGTAGACGTCCTTGACGCCGCTGGTCTGCTTGACGATGGAGGTGATCTCGCCTTCCAGCGCGTACTTGGCGCCGACCATGTTGCCCATCTTGGCCTTGCCCTGGTTCTTGTACAGGCCGCTCTGGTTCTGGCGCTGGAGTTCCTCCACGCCCGACTGCAACTCGTCCATGCTGCGGGTGAAGCGCACCTTGCCGCTCTTGACCAGCTGCGTCTGGATGGTGTTCATGATCGACTTGGTGTCGAT
>NZ_JAGTJY010000516.1:0-462 GCF_018195695.1 Achromobacter sp. Marseille-Q0513
ACCTATTAGAAGAAACAGAAACGGCCCGGACCGGCCGTCGGTCCGCTCGCATTCCCATAAGAAACAGGAGACACGCATGAACCATACGACCTTGAGTCGCGCGGAGGCGGCCGGCGGAGACGCCGGCGTCGCGCGGGACACTGCGATCTATGCGCAGGTGTTTTGGCGGTTCATTCCCTTGCTGGGGATTTGCTGGGTGATCGCCTATCTGGATCGCGTCAATATCAGCTTCGCCAAGCTGCAGATGCAAAGCGACCTGGGACTCAGCGATGCCGTCTACGGCCTGGGCGCCAGCGTTTTCTTTGTCGGCTATCTATTGTTCGAAGTGCCCAGCAACATGATCCTGCATCGCGTGGGCGCGCGCTTGTGGATCATGCGGATCATGGTCACGTGGGGCATCGCTTCGGCGTGCACGGCCCTTGTGACCAACGAAACGGGTTTCTATGTGGTCCGCTTCCTGGT
>NZ_JAGTJY010000517.1:0-462 GCF_018195695.1 Achromobacter sp. Marseille-Q0513
GGTAAAGGAAAAATTCGAGGAGCAATTTCCGCATCTTCTGGGCTACTTTGAAAACGATACCGTCGGCCTGATTGATCGTGATGATGCCCTGGACATCGCGCAGCAAAAATTCTTTCGTGCTCAGAAGCAGGTATTGCAATGCGAGATATTGACCGAAGCAGCGTATGAGAAGTCGCTGGAGCTGTCATCGCGCACCTTGACCGAATACATCCTGTATCGTGACAAAATCATCGGCCGCATGAAGGAAATGACGGCTGACAATGCCGAATCCGAAATTCACAATCTCATTGTTCCGAGATTCAAGGAGTTTTCTCAAGAAGACATGCCTTCGGAGATTTACCAGAACAACGCATGGCTCCTTGATGACAAGTTCATGGTGTTTCGCACCATCCTGAGCGAGCAACGGATGGATACTGTCGTCAATGCCATACGGCTTGATGAAGAAAGCGGTAAGGATGCAGG
>NZ_JAGTJY010000518.1:0-462 GCF_018195695.1 Achromobacter sp. Marseille-Q0513
AGGTCGCGCCGTCCAAGCGAACCAAGCGTCAATTCGCCCATGATGAACGGATGCATCAAGACACTCTCGTCTTCCAGCAAACGCGCCAATCGCGACTCGCCTTCGGCCAGATGATCTATCCAGATTGAGGTATCAACCAAGATCATCGCTAGCTTCCGATTGTCGACGCGGAATGGTTTTCAATTTGGGCGAACTACCGCCCAGTTTTGCCAGGCGCTTGGCTGCCTCCCTTTGGACAAGCTGCGTCAATGCTCGCTGCATGAGCGCAGACGTTTCCTGAATTCCCGTATAGGTGCGAGCCAATTCGAGCAGGTCGTCATCCAGGGTTACGGTGGTGCGCATACCTGTCCCCCCTCGGAAAAGTAGTGAATACAAAGAAGCATCAAATGATGCTATTTTTGATTCTAGCATTCGAAAAAAATCCCGGCGCGAATTGGCCGGGATTTTAGGACTGCATTACCA
>NZ_JAGTJY010000519.1:0-461 GCF_018195695.1 Achromobacter sp. Marseille-Q0513
CTCCTATATCGATCCATCCCACGAGCGCCGCGTGCGGGAGATCCTGGCCGAGGAGCTTCCGGGCATGCCGATTTCGGTGTCCTACGACGTGCTGCCCAAATGGAAGGAGTACGACCGGGCCTCCACGACCATCGCCGACGCCTATCTCAAGCCCATCGTGTCCAGCAACTTCGACCGCATGCCGCGGCGCCTGGACGAGATCGGAGTGGGCGGCAAGGTTGGCGTGATCAAGTCCAACGGCGGCGAGTCCACCCTCAAGGGCGCCGCCGCGGCGCCGGTGCAGATGACGCTGTCGGGGCCGACCGGCGCCGTGGTCGCCACGCGCGCGGTGGCGCAGCTGACCGGCCTGCGCAATCTGGTGACGTTCGACATGGGCGGAACCTCGACGGACTGCTCCACCGTGGTGGACGGCATGGAGAACGTCACGACCAGTTTCGAGATCGAGTGGGGCCTGCCCATAC
>NZ_JAGTJY010000051.1:0-32806 GCF_018195695.1 Achromobacter sp. Marseille-Q0513
TACGGCGCTTTCGTCGTCCGGACCCACAACGGCGTGGCGCGGTGGTCCTCTACCGTCTGCCATGCGTCGCCTACGCGACGTGCGATGCGCCCGGCCGGGACTGACGGCGGCGCATCGGTGAAAGCCCCGTAGGGCACGTTGTAGACGCCCTCGTCGAGTTCGAACTCGTGCGCGACAGTCTCATACAGATACAGGCCGTCCCGGTCAGTCTGATAAACGGTGATGTGCTTGTGCATATGTGCCCCTTAGATATGGATGCGCGGATGAAAAGCGACGTTGATGCCGCGCGTCTCGCTCGACACCCGCGCTGTACGTGCTGTGTCCATCTGAACTTGCGAAAACGCCTGCGCTGCTGTGCCGCTCGCTGCAAACGGCGTCGCAGTGCCCGGCAGCGCTGCAAACACGCCATTGATGCCGATTTCCTGGGGAGCGCCGAGCACGCCTTGTAGGCGCTGGCCAGCGTCCATCTGCTTCGTGCCGAGCGTTCGCGCGCCGCCGTCGGCGTTCGTACCAGTGAATCGCATGTGCATGTCGCGGAGATCCGGCACGCGGAATTGCGTCGAGTTGACATCCACGAAGTAGTACGCGCCGACGTTTGCCGCCCACGTTGCTTGCGTTACAACGAGGCCGGCTTCGCGTGCATACCCCCAGAGCGCGGGGTACGCGGCTTTCGAGAGCAAGCCGCCAGTCGCGTCGATCTCATTGATGAGCGGAGCGGGGGTATGCCCGATTAGTGGGCGGCCGCACAGTGGCGAGCGGTAGCCGGTGTAGTACGCGGACGACGACCACAGCCACATTTCGCCCGCTTCCGCAATCATGATTGGGCCCATATTCGCGGTCGGCACGGCCACAATGGAAACCATCATCGGATACGACCCGAGGATCCGCGACACAAACTCCGTCGTGGCAAGTTTTTTAGAGTTGTCTCCTGTCCCCGGCGTGGGCGCGGTCGGCGTACCGGTCAAACCAGGCGAGTCAATCCGCGCAAACCGATTTGCAATCGCCACCATAAGTGCGTCGAAATACTGCGACGCCACGACGGTATCCACGACCCCGTTGGCCGTCATCTTGGCGTCCTTAATCAGAGACTGAAAAAAAGCCAACTGATCGTTGGCCCAGTCCTGCTCGAGATACGTGCCATCCTTAGACGTTGGCGAGGTCCGATTCTTGAAGCTACCTTGTGGGTAGCCTAGTGTTTTTCCGTTGGCCCTACCCGGATATCGCTCATCTAGATTAATTGCCATTCTTATCTACCCCTGAAATCAGAGAACATTGCCTCGCTGTCGCCAAACTCGCTATCGACATCGTCGAATTCGACTATGTTGGTCAACTCAAAGAACCCACCAAAAAGAACCCCCTGCGGGATCTGAACCAAATTCGCGTTAAACAGAGCCCATCGTTCGAGTTCCGTCAGCTGCCCTGCGAACTCGATAGAAAACCGCATGTCCTCTGTATCATTGATGCGCAGGAAAGTCGGCCCTATCAAAAACACCATCTCCTCGATGATGCTTTCTATGGTTGCATCGCCGTTGTTCTTCATGATCTTGGCTTTGATAGCCAACCGGTAGAGATCATCAGCCATCTTGGCATCGTTCGATACGCGGGCCTCGGAAAACGTCGCATCTTCGTCCCCGCACTCGGCCCCATCCAGCGCGTCGAACTCAGCTGTTTGCATTGTCAGTTGACCAATGAAGTCGCGGCTGAAAACGACGATTCGCCCGATGGTGTCGAGCTGTACGCCCTGCGCCTTGTCGATGTCGTATGACTCTCGCACAGCTATTGCTGCGTCATAGATCGACCCGCCCATGCGCCTCGCTATGGCCAGCCAATCCATGAACTTGGGCCGATTGCGATACTGCGAATATGCCCGCTCTGGCACAAATGGGATCATGACATTGCCACCGTGATCTTGGCACGCAGCCATCGGCTAAGCTGGTTATACGCAATGTGCTTGTTCGCCGCCGCCCCATCAAGCGTAAGGCTTGTCACGTAGGAATTCCCATACTTGCCAATGACTTGATTGATGGGCGTGTACATTGTCGAGATAGGCACCGATTCCCCGATATCGAAACCCGTTGTCTTGAAGCCATCCACTCCGGAAGGCGATTCTCCCGCAGCAAACGAAATGATCGCGTCTTTGATTTGCGCATCAACGTCGTCCGGCAGCGACCCATCATTCTTGATACCTATGCTCACGGCTACGTCAACGTAGATCGGGCGACCGAAGGTAATCAACTGCTGATGCGTAGCAATAGTGGGCGACGTGACCCATTCCCGAATTACCGTGCCATCGCCATGTAAAAGTACGCCGGGGTTCTTCTTCAGGTAAATCGACATCGCCAGATCCGTAGCGATGCCTCCATCCACCAAGATCGTCACCGAGTGCGGCGGCAGTCCGTGCGGGTTCAGATCCGGATCAACCGCCGCGCTTGCGGTCGGGTTCTCGTAAACCTTTACCCGACGCACCCCGGCCGTGCCAGAAAGCACACCATAAAGGGAGTCGACCTGATTACTCCCCGGCTGGCCTACCTCCAATCGTCTACGAATACGCAGACTGGAATCAGCCTCCTTCTCTGTCCCTGGCGTGGCCGGGTTGATATTCGTCACAGCCGACACACCCGCAATCGTCGTAACCATGCGCGTTATCGTCCCCGGCTCGGCCTGTATAGGCCCGGTCAGCTGACTGCGAACCGGCACCACCACAGTACCGCCCGGGCCAACAGTGAACGTCTGATCAACGATCCACCGCTGGCCGGTGTCTACGGACTCCACGACGCTCTCGGACAAGATCGCCGATCCAGGAACACCAGTAAAGGTCAGATCAACGTTAGAGGGCGTTCCTGGCTTGCGGAACGTGCCCGTGATCGCCGATATCGTGTCGAGGTCGATACCCACTGCTTTGGCCGGGTCCTTGCTCGCCCAGGCCCGGTAGAGCACCTCGTCAAGCGCGGAGAAGATCTCCGCATCATGAGCGACCTTCAGCCCATCAGGACTCGATGGGTCAAGGATCCACTCCGTGTCGATGCTTAGGTATAGGTTTCGCTCTTGGTCAAACCAGTCATTCTGGTTCTTCAGCTTGTAACCAGCAGGCGTCAGTTCAGCCATGTCTCACCCTAAATCGTTGCGTTCGAGAACAAGACTTCTTGCTCGCCGTAGGTCGTCAACACCTGCGCCTGCACGGAGATCGTGCGCGCGTCCAAGTCATATTCCATCTTGAATGCCAACAGCCGGACGACACCCTGCGTTCGAGCGATGCGATTTCGAAGCAGCGCCTCTACAGCATTCAGGTTCTCGAACTTCCCCAGAATCTGCTGGAACCACGGGGTTCCATCGCTCACGTCGCGGAAGTACTCACCGAGAAATAGCTTCAGCCGCGTCACAATCGTCTGTGCAATTGCTTCGCGTCCGGCCAAGAACATCTTGCCTCTGGTGACCAAATCGCCGGATGCATCCAGTCCGCGTACACGCATCAATTTGTCGGACCTCCCGAAATCTGGCTGCCGCTCTGCACGCCGGTATGCCTGTGGTCCTTCCCGCTGACCCCGCCGAACGTCACATTCGAAGCGTGGATAGTCCCGTCCGGCTTGATGAGCGCACCGTTGATGTTCACCGTGCCATCCGCCAGCAGATGGATATGCCCTGCCCCGTTCTGGAGCTTGACGTCGCCTCCGGTGGTAATCTGCACGCTGGCCGCCCCGTTGTCGGCGATGATCTCGCCGCTGGCCTTGATCCATACATGCCGGCCACCATCCCGCGACTGCATACGGATGCCGTCGTTGACGAAACCCTCGACCCGGGTCGGCAGAGGCCGGAAGCCCGGTATGAAGAACGCGTCATGAGCGTCATGGAACCGGGACAGCGGGTTGTTAGCCACAGCGCCGGTCTGCTTCCAGCCGTCGACACACCGCTGCGAGAAAACTATCAGCCCCTCGTCGCCCGGGTTGACCTGGTGCGTCATGGTGAACTGCGTACCGCCGAGAAACAGGACGGGGACATCCGCGATAGGCGGTAACTGAGCAGTAGTGCCGTTCGTGTAAACAACCTCGATTCCGATCCTGACCTGCGCCCGCTGTAGCGCCGGATCGAATGTCAGGATGTGGCCGGGTACACTGGTGTGCACGCCCTTCATAAGTTCCTGAAAGGCCATTTGGAAGAACTCAGCTTTCATTTTTCACTCACGAACATTCACATGAAGATCAAAGCAATTTCTTTCGTCTTACTATTTGCCTCCGCATCGGCTGCTTCCGCAACAGAAGTGGACGTGACCAACCACCCGGACCGAGCATTCTTCGACGGGTACTCTCGCCTATACAAGCGCTTTGATGACGGTTCGGTGTGCGAGGCCGCTTATGCAAAGTTCCGCTCAGGCCACGAGCAGATAGGTCTAAACGTCCTTTGCGACGGCCTCGGAATTTCGGAAAGCAAGGTCTATCAGGATCTCTTGACTGCGATGACGTATGTCAAGGAACACAGCAGCGCTACGAGTTTCTCGAGCTATTTTTCAATGTCGAGATTTCGGTACTTCACCGATGAGCCACGAGACTTCTGCATCTTCAGAAACGCCGTGACCTACATCTTCACGAGCACCCGCTCAACCAGCAGCCCAGACTGGAGGATCATTTCCACCAGCCACAACACACCCGGCTCCGGAACGGCCGTATTCGGGCTGTGGAAGGTAGATCAAAGAGGCGAAGTGATCGGCAAGATCGGATTGAATCGGATTCAGCCGGAAGTGATCAATGTCAACATGAAGGATGCGTCCGACTGCGGCTCGACTAAACCATATGAGCCTGGCCGGCTTTTGCCATCTGATTGACTCGGTCTACCGCCTCGCCTCTAGTGATCTTGCCGTCCCCATTCTTGTCGAGGCTGCGGTTCTGGTTGTAGGCCACCGGCTGTGTTGCTCGATCTATAAGCACAAAGCTATCAGCCTTACCGATCCCTACGGGCATGAACACTGCCATGTACATGTCGCCAATGTTGCGAATTCGGCTGACGTAAGGCTGGAAGTATTTCTCAACCCAATCCAACTGCTCGAGCGCGCTCATGTTGGCCAGGGCTTGCGTTGACGTCCCCATGCCGCGCGCCGTGCTCGGCATGAATTGAATCAGACCTACTGCGCCCGAGCCGGCCCTGTTCGGCTCCGAAGGGCTAAAGGTCTCGCCCGTCTCAAACGCCATCACGGCCATGTACCAGTTAGGATCGAGTCTCTGGCGCCCGGCGATTTCGCGCACCTTCGCGCGGAATGCGGGCTGCACCTTGGCTCCCCAGATGAGACCACCGCTTGCAACATCGGGCAACACCGGCAACGATCCCGCTCTGAACCCAAGGATCCTCATATCCCAAGGATCTCTATGTGTGTCGCCAAAGTAGTTCAACCTGAAGACGTTGTATTCGCCATTGGCTGATGCGTCGCCCGCCAACTCCGAGATGTACAGGTTCCCAGTCTGATAGGTTGCGAACTCTGATCGAACATTGATTCGGCTGGTAGCCCGGATAAAGGGATTTAGCCTCATCGTCACATCTACGCCGATACCCTCCTCAATGCCAACCAACTCGGGCATGCCAACCATTCCAGTGAACTGGTTCACTTCAAATACTGTCGTAGATCTCTGCTTGTTGATCCTAGTCACAATGAGGGACCCGCGATCTTCCTTCCAACTAAAGCCGAACATACCTTTCAAACTGTTCAGCGTTGTTGGGATGTCAGGATTGGCGGTCCAGCCAGAAGGAAACCTATCCTTCTCATCGAACTGAGAAGGATCAATCTCAAGATACAGGGGCCACGAGCGGGCTGCATCCTTCAGTACGTCTAGTACATGTGCATTGGGCATGTAAGCCCCATGCATCACCCCGCGCGTCTTCGCTGTATTGCTGCGGCAGAGCAAGCGCGTAATCACATCCGGCCCACGCCGCTCCTTGAGGACATTGGTGATGATGCCGCTGAACAGCATGTCGTAGTTGTCTACGTAGCCAGCGCTGAAGATGATGCTTGAGCGCTGACCAAGTGTCGTCGCCTTGGACAGGTTGTAGAGCTGGATATCCGCAATCGCATGCGAATTTCCGGGGTTTACATCGATGTCAAACACGCACCGCAACTGGCGGCCGTCCCGGCCATCGATGAACGGTTCGCCATCGATCATCAGCGACCATTTGCGCAGATATTGCTTCATGCCGGTAGCCATACCAGGTGGTTGTCCTTTCCAAGGTTTTCGAGGGTGGCGTGACCGCCAACGAAAATGAGCCGGCCCAAATCGGTGGACAGGTTGTAGCCTTCGGTCATGACTGCGCCGGCGTTCAGGCCCAGCCCAAGTGCGATAGGAGCGCCGTCCCGATAGACGTCCAGGATCCACATCGGCTGCTCTTGATATGCCAGATAGCTCACTCGGAACTCCAGCAAGTTGGAGCCCAGCCGCTGCGTAAATCTCTGGTGAGCATTAGCACTGCCGGACCTCAATGGAATTTCGATCACAGGGGAGTCTCCGTAATTCCATCGACCATATTGACGTTCGAGGCCGTCGCCACGCTGGGCGTCTGCCCGACCTGCAGACCGCTATTCGCGGTAGCCGCAGCTCCGGCCTTTGCTGGGTCGTCGTCGGGGAGTTGGTCCTGGCTAGGCTGCGTCATATCTACCAGCCGATCAAGCTGTATCAGCTCTTGCATTTCAGCGACGAAGATCAAGCCACCTTCGTTCTCAGGGTCACGATCCCGCGACACCTTCGTCAGCACCATGTCCTTGAGCTGGATATCCACAGCATCCACGTCGAATGGCATGCCGGCCACGAGTAGATCCAGAAGGAATTGCAGCGTGCTGGATGCCCGGGTGTACTGGCTGCCGGCCAGGAAGCCGGCCGATAGCCCTGCTACAGCAGCTACCAATGGGTTTCGCGATGCAATGTTTGACAGGCCACCCGCTGCCAATCCCGCCAGATCAATGATCTTCAGCGGGTTGTTGCTGATCGCTCCGACCAAGTAGTAGCTAACGGGCTGGATAACCCGATGATCCGCCACCTTCACGCCAGATTCGACGGGATAGCGGGTCAATTCCACCGTCGCCTCGAACGAATCCTCGAGAACGGCATCGAACTGATACCCCGCGATGGTCGGACTTTTTCTTGTCAAGATACTGAGAATGCTCATCGGCCCACCGCTGATAGAACATTGCCTTTGGCATCCTGCTCTCGGCGATCCACGACCTCGGTTATCTTGGTATCAAGCGCTCGTCCATCCAACTCCATACGTACCTCCAGGTTGTTCTGCACGTTCACGCGCTGAGGCGCGGTGCGCGACTCTGCCAGTTGGCGCTGGTCCCTGACCATCACTACATCTGGGCTGGCGCTGGCCGCCTCGGCATTGCTCACCTCTCCGCCTGCATAGACCGGATCGGGGTCGTGGATATTCCACTGACCGAGCGGCAACGGTTTTCGTGTAGCAGAAAATGCACTCGCTTCTGGATCGCGGCTGTTCAACTGGCTAAGCGGCGAATTGCCTTTCGCGGTACTTGCTTGATCGTCGGGCCGGCGCTCTCTTTCAGACCACGGCCACCAATCGCGGCCCTTCAGGTACTCCCACCCATCCCTGGCGGCGTCCATGGGAGTGTTCTCAAAGATGTAGCTCGGAGGCTTGTATCCGGTTAGCCCTTCGATATCCTCCGGCTTGGCGTCCCAGGCAAGCATTCCCGACCCTATGGCAAGCCCATAGGGACTAAGGCGCGTCAGACCTTTGCCGAGTGTGCTCATCCCAACGGCGCGCAGCCCACCACCAACCACTGCGGCGCCGGCACTGCCCGTAACCAAAGCGCTTCCAACAGGACTCTTTGCCGCAACGTCACCGGCGCTCCCAATAGCTTCACGGCTGGAACTGATGAAATCACTCGTGGACTTCAGAATTCCGGTGAACGACGGCAGCATTTTGTCCGCCAGCGTTTCACCGATCCCCTGAAACTGGGTATTCAATTCGGCCAAAACGCGGTTGTACTCTCGCGCCGCCTCGGTGGCCTTGCCAAACTCCCCGTACAGTTCACCAGCACGCGCAACCGCAGAATCTAGACCACCCACGCCGTCACGCAGCGAGCGCATCACCGCGTCCGAGAATCCAAGGGTCTGCTGAACCCGAAGCTGCTGCTCTTTGTTGAGACTAGGAAGCTGCCGCGACAGTTCGCGCAACATCTCGCTGCCGGTCTGCGTCTGCCGCAAGGCAAGTGTGTCAACCCCAGCTCGCTGCAGATCGATTTCGCCAGGCATGATGCCATCCTGGCTGTATTGGCGAGCGGCGATGGCGGCTTCCATTGTGGCGATCGCCGCCATTGCCTCATCAGCATTCCCACCCAGGCTTGCAATCGCATTGCCGTAGC
This sequence comes from Achromobacter sp. Marseille-Q0513, assembly GCF_018195695.1. Classification (NCBI taxonomy): domain Bacteria; kingdom Pseudomonadati; phylum Pseudomonadota; class Betaproteobacteria; order Burkholderiales; family Alcaligenaceae; genus Achromobacter; species Achromobacter sp. Marseille-Q0513. The sequence continues at coordinate 8,354 of NZ_JAGTJY010000051.1, forward strand.
TATTGATCCAGGCCGGCGCCGTCTTGAACTTCTCGTACTTCAGTAGAGAGTCGTCGACCCGTTTACCGGCGTTGATCGCTGCGACACCGGCCGCACCAAAGGCACCCACGATGGCAGCGCCGGTGAACCCAACGAGAGACCGCATGCGACCAAGGCTAGACTCAACATCCTTGGCACCTTTGTCGTACTTCTCGGTATCCAGGCCGACGCCGATCAGGAAGTTCTGCAGTACCTTGGCCATGTCCTATCGCTTCTTCGGGGTGCTCGTTCGGATTGCTTCGTTGTTGGCTCGCACCAGGTCATCGATCGACTGGTTGAACCGCTCAACGTCTTCCAGGCCGTAGGTCCCATCTGTCAACTGCGCCCAGGTACACAACGGCGGGCAGACTCCGTTGACGCCCACACAAGGCCGCATCAAGTACCAGTTGACGGCGCTTGAACCTGGCTGGCCGCGTCTCTTGCGCTTGCGTCTGCCCAATAGGTAAAAAAACCTTCGAGGTTCCAGATAAGCACCTTTGCGCGCAGCCAATTCCAGTCCATAACATCGACGTCCGACAGACTCACCTGGTGCTCCGTGCCCTTCTTGAAGACCCTGCCCAACATCAGATCGTCGATCTTCATCTTGATCTGGTGAGGCATCGCGAGGAACAGGAATAGGATCACGCCCTCGTCGACTGGCTTGCCCGGCTCGCATGCGCTTAGACGCTGGATCAGCACCTGAGTTAGCAGGCTCAGAATCTCGTCCTGAGCCACCGCCGAAGCGCGGGCCACGTTGTAGGATCCGCCCTTGAGCGAAAACGACTTGACGGTCTCGCTCATTAGCCGCCTCGCAGCGTGGTAAAGGAGTTGAACTCCATGATGAAAACGTCGTCTGAGATCGACGTTCCGCCCGCTCGATTGATTGCACCATCGTTCACGATGGCGCCCTCAGCTCCGACCGCATTCTCTAGCGTGCCGATCACGGTTCGGGTGTAGGTGATGTTCGCCTTGCTCCCGTACAGCGACTGCATATAGGCGGCATCCGCGCCTCCTGGATTCAAGCTGAGCGTTACACGCCGCCCAGGATTGAGGCGATCCAGCCGAACTGCATTCCCACCCATACCGCGACGGATCGTGGTGCTGGCGTCGATCGGCTCTTCCGCGACGGGGCTTTCTGCTTCGCCCCAGTCCTGAATCTGGCGGCCGTTGACCGTGACGACGGTGTTTTCGGTAGTGATGTTGACGAGTGCCATTGCGTGCGCCCTATTTAATAGACATCGAGATCGATGATTGCCTTGTGGATGGCGCCGGCCCGGAACAGCCGCATCCGGATCGGCGCGGCAAGTCTTCCGTTCCGGTCCTCTGTAGAGAGGTCAAGAATGTCCTCAGGCTTGGTCAGTATCTCGAAGCCGATGGTGTACTTCTGAATTCCGTCGTCCGGGTCCACGTAGTTGCGCGGTCCAAGATAGCTGTTGGCGATGTACTGCTCGCCAACCTGCCGGGCCGTCGCCAGCAGCACAGCCTGCCCACGTGGCGTTTGCTCAAGCTTCGTAGTCACGTTCGCCAAGGCGTTGTACAGGCGCACCGTTAGCGTATTGATGAAGGCATCGAGATTCACGACATCGTCGATGTATTCGCCATAGGTCGAGTGCGTCTTTGTGTTCAACCATCGTCCCACATCCTCCGAGCCCTGCATCTCAACGATGCTGTAAAACGCCGCACCCTTAGCCTCCATCGCGGCAATTTCCGAGCCCTTGACGTCTTCGGCTGCCAAGCCCGGAGACTTCTTGAACTCCCCAGTAATGGTCGACCGATCAGCGCTGTAGTTCACAGCGGCAAAGTGCTTGGCCAGGTAGACGCCAGAGTGCGGATTCGTCGCGTGCGCTGCTGTATAGACGTGCCGATAGCCCAGCGTCTTGAGCTCGCTGGCAACGTCGCTCTTCTTGTTCTGGTCACGAATATCCGCGGCTGAGGTGCCGGCTTGACTGTTTACCAGCATGCTCGCGTTCGCCTCACACCACTCGGCGATCTTCTTCACACTGGCAGTCACTGCCAGGACATCCGCCGTAAAGATCGTCCAGTACCACCAGAATGCATCGCGCGCCTTATTTAGGGTTGCGGTGACCGTCAGATCCGTTGCCTTGGTCATCCATACGGTGACCTGCCGCATTTTTGGCGTGCCGCCCAACCACGCGGCAGCAGCCTTGTAGGTTTCCGTGGTTGCCGGAAAATCAGCGGCGACCTCCTGCATTGTGAAATACGTCTTGCGCGTATCAGCAGCCAGCGTACCTGCCGTCACATCGGCTGCCGCAGCGAAAATCGTGGCAGCGGCAAAGTTTGCGAACCCCAGCCCAGCGGGACTGATGCGGGCATTGACCTGGATTATTCGGTCTGCCGGGTAGCTCATAATTTGACCTCGAGATTTAGGGTTATGCCTTGACGGTCGCGGACTGGAGCGGCGCGCCGTTCTCATTCTGTACAGTGCCAGTCACTTCCATGATTCGGTTGATACCGTAGGCGTTGGAAACCTCCATGCGCAGGACAATCTCAACCCGCGCACGCTCTTCGTACTGGTCGGACTGCAACGCTGTCAGATCGAGCACAGGGCCTGTACGCATGATGCTGAGACCAGCCTTGAACAGCTTCCATATGATGTCCTCGCGCTTGTCCATCTGCAGAAGGTTCGCCGCATACCTCTTCGCACCCTGTCGATAGAACTCGACAGTGCAGGTAACTTCTTGTTGGCTTCGGACAATTCGCCTGAATGTCTCCTTGTCAGGTAAGAGCTCGCGATCGTTGAACGCCATGCCCCGCTGATCAATGTTGGTGCGGACATGGATCGACGCGTAGGCACCCTTCGGAGCTGGAGCGTTTTGAACCGCCATAATGACCAGCGGCACCCCGGACGCGGCACTCACGCCGGGCCTCAACAGGAGATAGAGTTCCTTATCGGTCATGGCGCATCCACATTGGGCGAATTCGGCTCGGCCTGATCGTCATAGCGGCTCACCACCACTTTCGCGTAGGAGCGCCACGGCCGGATATCAGAGCGCACAATTTTCCATAGTGCGCCCAGGAATTCCAGGTCGTAGGTGAGCTTGAACTTTTCCAGGTCACCCGAGTTGATATAGAGCTTCCTGGGATCCAGCAGCCGCACTCCGGCCCGCATCAGATTTTCGGCCTCGCGATCATTCAACGGCTGGATGTTGGCTGTGTACGTCTCCTCTATCGGAGCGCCGGCAAACCAAATCCCATCGTCGTCGTAGTGTCCCTCTGCGTATGCCTTGACGGTGACCGCGCGAGATCCGAACACACCGTCGATGTGCCCGCGCATATCCAGAGGGCCGCTCATTCCATGCCCTCCATTGGCTTTCTAGCTACGACGACGGACGTGACCGACTGGCGCATGTTCCCGGTGTCGATTAGCGGATTGCTGGATTTCTTGCGCTGGATTGTCGACGGCTTGTTTGGCGGGCTATCGAGCTCCGTGATGTACTTCCTGATCGCGCCCTCCGCCTCCAGTCCAACTCGAGCCATGATGCGCTTTGCGTCAAGCCCTTCCTGAATGCCCTCGCGCACCGTATCCAAGTAGTCCTTCGTCCCGGTCTCGGCCCCCTTATCCAGCCAGGGGCGCGCAGGGATTTTCTCTGTGCCGAAATGCTGGATAGCGCCTAGGGTGGCGACAGTCAGATCACTTTTCGGCTCCATCCCGGCACTTTCGTGGATTCCGACCAGCGCATAGTGAGGCGTGCGCAGCTTGTCGATTTCCTTCTTCAGGGCGCGCTTCGTCGCCTCTAGGCCCGTTATCCGCATGTTCATCAGATCACCCTCGCACCCATTCCTGCGCGCCGGCGTAACCGATAGAACTGCTGGCCATAGACTGTATAGGTCAGCGCATCATTGCCGGCATCCATCATCGAAGCCACGCGGTACGCTATGGATTCGTCGCCAACGGTTTTGGATTGCGTGTTCAGGCGCGCAATCCCGCCAACGCCATTGGCCGGGTTGTCGCCATAGAAGAACTCCAGCCAGTGCGCCGCGAACAGGTACATTCCGCGCCGCTTGAAGCTATTGCATTCGAGGGAGAACGCGCCCCAGCCGGATCCGCCTGTTTCCGCATCCGCCTCGCAGAGCACCTCTTCGATAATGTGATCAGGCCATACAGTCACGCTGGAATACTGGCCTGAAAAATACTGGCGAAAGTCGGCGATGATGGCTGGGGTGATGTTCATTTATGCCTCGCTTGCTTCGCCGCCCTGGGCCCGCTGTTCCCCATCGGCCTTGCCAGGAGGCCGCCCACGGCGCGCCGCCGTTTCCGTCAGATCGCCGGCGTCAAGGTAGAACTGCACTTCCGCGCATTCCGTGACCTCATGGGCCTCATCACTGCCCGGCACCAATGTCACCTTGTCTTTGCCGTTCAGCAGCTTGATCACGCGGCTGGAGGTGTTTTTCACTTTCATCTCAAGTCCTGTCTCTTGAAATTGCTGAGGCCGGGGCCGAAGCCCCGTTGCCCTGTCAGGCCATCGCCGGCAGGTCGAAGTACGCCGCGCTCATCGGATAGCGGAACTCAGTACCAGACACTTTGTACTCAGCAGGAATCTTGATCTTTAGGTTGCGGGGCTGCGGAGCTGCCGGACGCCAGAACATCGGGATGTACATCACCAGATTGTCCGAGTTCTTCTCGTAGATCATGATGCGATCCTTGCCCGCAGCACCCGCACCATCAAGTTGGAAGCGCGGCAGGATAGCCATCGGCTGTCCGGTCATGCGGGTGTATAGGTTCTGGGCCTGCAGGATTTCCAGCAGCGTCTTATCGGGCGAGTATTCGGTCGCCATCGTGGTGGCCAGGAACGACCAGCGGCTGGCAGCCAGGACCATCGTGTTGGGCACGTGAATGCCCTTCGACTGATTCCAGACGTCGCCGATCATGCTGTTGATCTCGTCCAGGATCTTCTTTCCTGTAGTGCCGGCTGCCTTCCAGTTGAGCGTACTGGTGGCATCGGTCGTGACGTTCGGGTGGTTGAACAGGCCAAACATCTTGCGCTCTGCGTCGCCGAAGTACGCCACTCGCTGCATGTGTTCTTCCGCGCCTCGGCGCGCCGCGGTAGCCAGCGTGATATCCAGGGGCATCCGGAGCTGCTGAGACTTTCGCAGCTCGTCGATGCTGTACTCAAACGAGTTGCCCGCGTAGCCGACCGGTACGTTGTCCTTCTTGGCCTTCATGGCGACATTCGGCAGGTCGTCGGCATTGGCGCCGATGAACTTGCCCAGCGTTACCGCGTCGTAGCTGATGTAGGGGACGCTGTCGGCCCACTCCGGAATGGACGAATCGACCGGGATCAGCTCCTGAAAGTTGATATTCGGATACTTCGTCGCATAGATGCGGGGCTCGACGTACGCCAGTTGCGAAAAGTAGAAGCCCATTCCGTCGTCTACCGTCGGCAGGCCATCATTGAACGCAATGGTCTGACCTGCGGACAGACCCAGGTGCGGGAAGTCCTGGTCAAGGGTGAAAGTCTTTTTCATCATTTTGGTTAGCCTCCAATGACCAGGGAAATGGCAGCCAGGCCGGCCCCAGAAGTGGTTTCGATGAATTTGGCGCCGGCGATCAGGACGCCAGTGGTCGCTGCAGAGCCAGCGGCATTGTTCGCAAAGCCGGGATTCGCTGCGGGAGCGACATCTGTGCCGATCACCGCATAGACGGCATCACCAGCATTAACCGCGCCCAGCGTCGGCACGAAGACGGGACCAACCGTCAGCACGGTTGCATCGCGGTCCCTCGGGGCGCCCCCTACGGCATCGTCCAGTTGGGCTCGGTTCAGCTCGCGGCGCAATACGCCGATGATGCTGGCCGCCGTGGTCGTGTGGGTAACCGGCACGAATCCGTTGGCCCCGGCTCGGGCAACGAATACGCCCCAAGGCACCGTCGCTCCAGACTTGTTCAACTTGGATACCGAATTGTTGGCCTGGGCATCGACGACCATGCCGGCATAGCGGTCGCCGTGATTGAGCGTGTATCCACCAGTAATGGGCATGGTCGTTACTCCTTCGTTTGCGTGAAACGTGCCGCGTACGAGTCGTAGGCGGCCACTGCGGGTTTTTCAATTCGCTGGGCGCCGTCCTCAGCTAGTTGGCGCTTCTGTGCGGCGTGAGCGTCCGTGGCCCCCACTTGGTCAACTGCCATGTCGAAAGCAGCCTGCACATAGGCATCCGACTTGCTAGCCCAATCCACAGTCGGGCGTGCCTTGGTCAAGGCGGCGCGCTGGATCTCAGTGGGATCGATGGAATCGAACGCGACGCCAGGCGCAACCTTCTCGGCATTGCTGCGCGCATCCGCAACGGCCTTCAGACGTGCGGCGATCTGGTCATCGGCAGCAGCTACCTGCAGCTTGGCGATCTGTTCGGCCTGGCCATCGATGGTGGCCTGCTGCTTGTCCGCCGCCGTGGCAGCATCGGTAATTTGCGTCTTCAGGCGTTCGATGTAATCCGACACGAGCGCGGCGGTGGCCTCGTCCTGGACTTCCACCGAGCGCCCGCTATCCAGCGTGATCTTGCTCATGGTGTTTCCTTTCGGTTGGTTGTCAAAAATCCGGGCTTGCCGCCCTGCTCGCGCTGCCCCTTTGGGCAAAATTGCTGCGTGGTTGATGCGGATGTTCCGCTGTACGTAGTGGTACTCCGTACCATCTGCAGTCGTGCCGGGCGCATGGTCGTATTCAGCGGTGTAGCCGGCGGACAGCTCCACGTAGCCCCGATCCTCGATCATCTTGATTGCGTCGGCATCCTTGACGATCAGATCTGCCGTGACGAAATCACCATCCTGACGACCGGCGCCACGGATCAAGCCCACGGACGCCTTGCGATAGTTCTTCGCGTTGACCAGGCCGCCCGGGTGTAAAACGGTAAGATCGGCACCATCGAAGGAGGCCAGGCTGTCAGGGGAAAAGACCTCGTCGGCCGGGCGGTACACCACGACTGGCGCATTCGGGTCACCATCCAGGCCCAGCTCTCGGCGTAGGTACTGTTGCGTTCCCGTCTTGGAGACACGCCCAGGCACCAACAAAAAGCCCGCATCTGTGTAGGTGCGGGCTGTGGTGGTCTTGAAGGTTGCCTTATCTTGTACGAATTTCTTTTTCATGCGGCTTTGCGCTCCTGATTGCGCCGGACGACCGAATTCCGAACCGGCCGGCTGCCACAACGACATTGATAGTCGCTTCCTGGCTGAATCCTCTCCCCTCGCTCGTTCTTCGGCAGATCGTCCCAGCGATACACGCCCTTGCCATAGCCAACGTCGGTGTCCGCTATCTCCCGGTGGCTAGACCGAACGCGCTTGTCATCCGAATCCATCCATTCGAAGAATTCGTATCCAGCATCGATCTGACGCTGTTTTGTCAGTTCGCCGTTGATCTTGGCGGATTGGTCCCGAGCGATGAACCTCGCACGGCGCTGTGCGACGCCATACTCTTCCTCAATCTGCTTGGCCACGTCGCGCGGCAACAGGCCGGTCCGGAGGTTGGTAAATACCGAATTGGCTACGCTCTTCAGATACTGCTCAGGGATAGACTGGATCAGATTTGCATTCTGGATCGCCGCGGCCTGCATGGCCGCCCTGATTTCGGGAGAATTCTGCAGAACATCGATGCCGAACGACTTCTTCTGCTCTCGATCAATTACCCCTAGCGTCGTCCGAACAAAGTTCGATGCCAGCCTATCGGCGAGCTTCCTGAACGGCTTGGACGCCCACTTAGCCAGCAGCTCATCAACAACCGTCTGGACGTCCACTCCCCAGGAGTCCTGCACATAGGCCGATTGCAGATTGGCCACGGCCGGCATCAACTTCGCCTCGATGTCGGCCCGAACTGCGTTGACAAGCCGCTGCAGCACCTGGTTGTACGCAATCTCAGAACGTGAAGCGCTCATTGCCGCCCCCCTCCGGACGCTCGACGCGGCCAAGAGTCAGGTCCTCGCTGGCTTCAATCTTCTCAATCACTCCATCCTCGTACTGGTAGACCTCATCGGCCTCCAGGCGGCGCATGACATGCGACCGTCCCGTCACGCCGGCATCCAGCAGGATCACGTCGGTTTCAGCTTCAATCTTGCGCGCCTCGGCCTGCTCCTTTCGGTTGGGCTGGTAGAGGCGATTCCAGTCATAGTTGTAGTCATCCGGCATCGTGCCCAGGGCGCTACGCACCATGATGGCATCAAGCTTGGCCATCGGCCGATCGAGCTGGCTGTTTTGCCTGCTGCGAATACCGTCGTAGTAGTTCTTCAGATCGCCTTCGCCAGAGGCATTAAGCCCAGCAGCCGACTGTCCAAAGAGGCGCGTGACCGGGATATCGGCCGCACCGGATATCCAGACCATGAATGTGTCCAGCACGGGAGCAATACCGCTCATGTTGAGCGTCAGGCGGTCAAGCTTCTCGTCACTGTCGAGCAGCGCGGTATTGATGATCGACTTCATCTGATCAAACAGCGTGTAGCGCTGAATGATCTTCGCCTCTTGATCCGTAGTCAGATCTTCGGTGAGCCCGTCGCGAGTAATGACGTCCACGTTGGCCGACTGCATCAGCTCCGCAATCCCGTCCTTCGCTGAGACTGTGTCCTTGATGTCCTCCAAGCACTTGCGCAGCTCGGAGTCACCCCAACCCTGAAGAACGACTCGCTGCCGGCGTGGCAGCTTGGCACCGACAAACTTGATGAAATGCGACCAGTGGATCTTCTGGCTGCCTTGGTAGAGCGTATAAAACTCGGGTTGCAGGTAGTTTTCCGCCAGCACGTCCCAGGTATTGATGGAGTGCGGCACCAAGTCCCAGCGATCGAACACGAGCAGGCGCTGAACCTCGCCGCGCTTGATTAGCTCAGGGCGAAATGGCTTCTCCAGGTCCTGGTTTGTCATTGGCAGGATGACAGCCCCACCGTACAGCCTCGACCACGAAAGAGCCTCATTAACGCAGTGCTGCGCGCTCAGGCGGTCTTCTTCCTGTCGGATAGTGTCCGCCTCCTTGCATTTCACGGTCCGCCATTCCCGCGTCATGTCGTCCGCAGGAACGTCCACTATCTGACGGGCAATCCAGTTCGTCTGATATGCCGCCTCAAGCTCCGCGTAGCCGAACAGGCCGTCGTAGACGAACCTATTGTGGTCACGCTTACCCTTTCCCATGCCTAGGCCGGACACGACGTTTTGCAACCCGTCGTTCGTCGGCCTGGGTTTGAGTTTGATGTGGGGCTTTTTCATAGCATCTCAGTAATCGATACGCGGGCCAGCATGCCGCGGCTGGCGGCGATCACGACGGAGTCGGCCAAGTTCGGCGACCGAATGTCGCGCTTGGCCAGGTCCTTCTTCGACTCCACCTTTACCTTCCCCTGGTTGTCGTAATCACGTAAAGGCGTCGCCAGTTCGATAGCCAGCTGCTCAAGCAGCCGACTATCTATGCGGCTACTGTCGATGCTGATCATCTCGTCGGGCGAGAATTCCAGCCCTTTCGTGACAGCCAGATGGGTGTTGCGAAAGCGATCAGCCAGCATCCACCACGCCTGCGCCTTCAGGTTTGAGAAGAAGTCCTTGTTCTTGATCTTCGAATCGCCGTAGTTCTTCTCGGGACGCTCCACCTTGCCTGCGGCGTTGAACTTGAAGTGACGGCGCCAATCCATCGCATTCAGGTGGGATCCGGTGCCAGCACCTACTCCGATGCTGTCGTAGCCTATGACGTCTGCCCCGATGCGCTCGGCGTTCTGCTTCGACCTGGCCGCAGACTCACGCAGTTCATCTTCCCCGCCCTTCCACTCATCCAGCAGACAGATGACCGACCCATCCATGCCGGCGTTCGCATTCTTGTCCTCGCCATCGTCGGCCACGTCGTAGCCGATGCACTTTCGTCCGGTCCAGTTGGCGTCAACGACTAGGTGTGCATCGATGGCCGATTGCACCCAAGTACGCTTGATAACCGCGCCTGAGTCCGAGTCGTATGGCACGCCCAGGTATATGTGGCGATATGCCTCCGGATCTACCTCCTTCAGACGCTCCGCTTTCTCGCGCGCCGTATCGGACAGGAATGGGTTTTCCGTGTAGTTGATGTGCCGGATGATGCATTTATCGCCCAGCAGCAAGGGAAGCTTGGCCTGTACAAAGTCGGTGACTAGGTCCGGGTTCCAAAGCACCCAGATCTCAGCGCCCTCCTTCCGAATCGTCGGGTCGATCACCGACCACTGCTCTTCGGTCAGGCCTTCGCCCTCTTCAATCCACAGGATGTCGACACCTTCGGTCCCCTTGATGTCCTTCAGGTTGCGGGCGATCCCGTAGAACAGGAATTCGGAGCCCGTGACCTTGTGACGAATGGTCGATACTCCAATGTCGAATTCGTCCTGCCAGCCGGCGGCCTCAATCTTCTCTTTGACTACGGTATAGACCGAGTCAGCAATCCGGTTCTGGAACTGGCGAATGCACATGATCCGCACTCGGTAGTTCCGGGCCAGGAACGCCGCCATGCCGCCAGCGTCTTGCGTCTTTGATGAGAACCGCCCACCCTTCAATAGCTTGTACGGTTTCCGGGTGCGCCAGAAGTCATACAGCGACGGGTTGAGCTGGAACACCTACGTCCTCGTAGAAATCAGAAAGGCTGCGGCCCCTCTGGGCCAGGCTTCCGTCCGGGTTGCTTAGCTCGAGCTTGGCCGGCTCGGCGATACCGTAGGCCTCCCTCTCAATACCCACCAGGTTCTTCAGCGTCTCAGCCAGCTTCTTCATGCTGTCGATGCGGCCAGCGCTGGAGATCACCTTCTGGTAAACGTCATTGCGCTTGTCTTGGCCCTTGTCGTCTTCCGCACGCAGCAATTCACCGAGCTCGCGGAACAGGTCAATGTCGCCCGTCTCCGCTTCCAGCTCTTCAAGCAAGTTCATGCAAAGCGCCCTAGCTCGGCGGATGTCGCTGCGGTGGGCCAACCTGACGCTGGCAATAACCTCGGCATTCGACCCCACAACCACCCGCTCAGACAAAGCGGCTTCCGTGGCAACCTGACTGGCAACTTCTCGCTTGGCAACCAGCGCATCGGCCTTGGCCTTGATCTTCGCGCTAAGGTCTCGCTCCCACCCCTGCGCCTTGGCCCTCTTCTGGATCGCGGTGTGCGACACCGCTTGCGCCGATGCGATCTCCCGCACCGACAATAGGCCGGCCCGGTAGTCGGCTTCTATGCGCTCCCAGTCCGGCGCCCTCTTTTCAGTCTGCGCCATTTCTTCGACCCAACAAAACGCCGCCCGAAGGCGGCGACTCACTTACTGGCTTTTGCTGTTACTCGGCGAGCTTCTTCCAGGTTTCCAAGTTGCTGGAGCTACCCGGCAACGGAGGAACTTCTGACCAACCGCCGTCCATCAGTTCACCGCTGAACAGCTGACGCGCCCGCCAGGCTTTGCCTTCCTGGCAAATCGCATACAACCATATGCCTGATCGCCCTTCTTCTACGAAAGGCGTGATAGATATGAACTTCCGCGACATGGCACCATCCCTTAAGGCTGTGAAGGAGCATGCATTATCGCCCTTCTGAATCAGTGGCTTTCTGGAGCGCCAACAACCGCCGGGCACCCCAAAAATCCTGGCGGGGGCTTGCGCCATGCCCTTTAGTGTGTATAATACACACCATGGACAGCAAGGAACTAACCAAGCTGCTCGAGCGGTCAGGATGGATACTGCGGGGAGTTAAGGGCTCACACCACATTTACCACCACCCAGACCGCCCCGGACACCTAAGTGTCCCCCACCCTAAAAAGGATCTCGGCATCGGACTCGTAAACAAGCTTCTTAAGCAAGCAGGGCTGAAGTAGGAGACAGGCCCCGGAGAAATCCGGGGCTTGCCGAATCCACATCTGGAGAACTCCGTGAAATACCCCATCGCCATTGAACCCGGCAGCGATACCCAAGCGTGGGGTGTCGTTGTTCCCGACCTCCCCGGCTGCTTCTCAGCAGCTGACGAGGGAATCGACCAAGCGATTGATAGCGCCAAAGAAGCGATTGAGGCGTGGATTGAGGCCGCCCTTGATAGCGGCGAGTCGATCCCGGCCCCTAGCAGCATCACCGCCCATCAGGCCAATCCTGAATTCTCAGGATGGATCTGGGCCATTGCCGAGGTTGACCCGGCGGTCTTGGACGAGACGGTTGAGCGCATCAACATCACGCTCCCCCGCCGCATCCTCGCGCGCCTGGACTCAAAGGCCCGCGCAGCCGGAGAAAGCCGCTCTGGCTTTATCGCCCACCTGGCCATGACACACTGAAAGCAGGAAGCCCCAGCGCATGGCCGGGGCTTCGATTCTTCAGGGCGCATTACCCCGCACCCATTGTGACGACTTTCGTGACGTAATTGGGAGCATGATGTGACGAGATCGTCACACGCCATTGATACTCGAACCCGTGCCACGCTCCCTCAGACGGGGAAATCACCACACTCCCTGCTTCCTCCAGGGCCGCCATAGCCCGCTGAATGCCGCGTTGCAGTCGGGTTTTCTCTGTGGCGCTCAAGGCCCGGCCTCCGCTCACATGGCGGACAAGCTCCATCAGCCGGAAAGACCGGCCAGGGAATGCCGCCATCAGGTCAATCACTTCACTTGCGTACTTCACCGGAATGCCCTCCGTACCTGCTCTTTCATGTGTCCCAGTGCGATCTTGTAGTACGCCGGGGTGATCTCCAGCTTGTTGCATGCCCGCGTGATGCGCTGGCCAGCGGTCAGGCCGGCGTATTCGTGGCGTCGCGGGTATTCAGCCTGGATGATGCGCTGTTCGACCAGGACCAGCCTGTCGTACAGCGCCTGCACCTTGCGCGCATGGTCGTGATTCACGGGGATCGGCCGGGGCTCGTCGTCATCGTGGCGCGGCGCTTGGTATGCCCGCTCCGCTGAGGCACATTTCAGGTTCGGATCGGGCTGAGGCCAGTCGCCCAGCCAGCACCAGCGAGACCAGTTCCACAGCTCGTCTTCGACCCAGCGCGGGAATCCTTCATCCATGCGTCACCTCGTATCTGTTGCATTTCTTCCCGTAGGGCTTCCCCTTCAAACAACGCATAAGCGTGTCGCCGAATGGGGTTTCGATCGTCTTCGCGTGCGCGCAGCCTGTGCATGTGCGGTTTGCCTCGGCCTGCTGCTTGCTCATCAATACCAGCATCGGATCGCGGAACTGCCATTTGCATAGATCCATGCTCATCGCCCGATCTCCACGAGAACGAAGCCCTTCTTCTCTGCGTCCAATGCGCGGTCCAGCGTGATCGGCCGGAACTGGCTGTCGTCAATGCCCAGCGCGGCCGCGATCCCATCCAGCCTCGGCTTCTCGGCGGACAGCAGGCCGTCCAGGTCCCGGCGGATGCGGTTCGGCGCAACCCACGTTATCGAGACAGGTGTCTGGCTGTCGGCCGTCAGGCTGTTTCGGCCTAGAGCCTCCTTAGCTGCGAAGAAGGCGGCGTCGCGGGCACGCACCTTGGCAGCATGGGTTGAACCCCAATGCTTCCCGCCCTTGCGATTAGCCATCAGGCTGGTATCAGGCCACGGAAGACGGATGGTCAGGCGGTCCAGTGTCATATCAGTCCCTCAACATGCTGTATTTTTGTTTCGGCTTGGAAGGTTCTGTATTGCGCGCCCTCGCCACCTCTTGCGGGTCGGCATTCAGGAATCGGGAGTGCTGGCCCTGGAACGTCAGGAACACTTCCCCGAGCGGTCCCATGCGCTGCTTTCGAATCAGGATCTCGGCTAGCCCCTTGAACGGACTGTCCGGGTAGTAGTACTCGTCGCGGTAGACCATCAACACCACGTCGGCGTCTTGCTCGATGGCACCGGATTCCCGCAGGTCGCTCAGGATCGGACGTTTGTTTGTCCGTTCCTCAACCTTTCGGGACAGCTGCGATAGCAGGATGATTGGGCATTTCAGATCGCGGGCCAGCAGCTTGAGAGCGCGAGTGATGCCGCCCAGGTCTTCATTGCGTGTCGAGCCCTCCCCCTGCATCAACTGGAGGTAATCGATCACGATCAGGTCCAGCCGGCCTTGCCGTTGGCGGACCTTTCTGGCGGCCAGTCGGATTCGCGCGACACTGGCCAACCCCGGGTCATCCGCAATGATCAGCCGCTGGCTTTCAAGCATCTGGATTGCATGGGTCAACCGGGGCCAGTCGTTGTCCTCGAACTTTCCCGTTCGGAGGTGCTGTGTGTCGATTGCCCCATAGCGAGCGATAGACCGCTCGACCAATTGAGGCGCAGCCATTTCCAGGCTGATCACTAGGGCGACGCCCTCTTCCTCGGTCACGTTTTCCGCAATGTTGATCGCAAGCGTCGTCTTTCCCATCGACGGGCGACCCGCCACAATGATTAGATCCCCTTGCTGGCAGCCGCTGGTCTTCTCGTCCAGATCCACAAACCCCGTAGCCAACCCAGAAACGCCGCCCGCACGCTCTGAGCGCGCTTGTAGCTGCTCTATCACGCCCCGCAACAGTTCGCCTACCTCAACAGGGTCACGGCCGGCGGCGCGAGTGTCCGCAAGCGCCATCACCATGCCAGAGGCTTGCTCTACAAGCGCGGACGGGTCGCCCGTCTCAGCCAGCTCGGCAATGTCATGGCCCACGGCAAGAACCTCCCGGCGCACCCGGTGGGCCCGGACAATCTCTGCATAGCTGCGCACGTTGGCGCTGCTGGGCACGTTGTGGGCAATGGAGGTGAGGTAGGCCAGGCCGCCCGCCGCTTCCGCTTTCCCGGACGCCTGCAACGAGTCGAAGACCGTCAGCACGTCAGCCGGCTTGCAGGCGTTCAGGAGACTGGACGCGGCGCCGAAGATAAGCCGGTGGTCGTGGCGGTAAAAATCCTCCGCTGTCAGCAGATCGCCAAGTCGATCCCATGCCCGGTTATCCAGCAACAGGCCGCCCAAGACGCCCTGCTCTGCGTCAACGGAATGCGGGGGAACACGCACGGCGCCGGCGCTCATGCAGCCTCCCGCTTCTCATGCAGGCGCTGAGCTTGGATTCCGACCGTCGTCAGCGCGTAGCCGCCGTCAGCGCTGGCGTACCAGAGCTTGTACCAGCCCTTCGTCACGCAGTTCACGAAATGCTTGCGCCAGTCCGCTTGCAGGCGGCGTTCATCCGGGCCTTCGGGCAGGTGCCGCCGCTTGAACTCCATCCACGCCAGATTGACGAAATCCATCGGCAGCTGGGTGTCCTCGACGTAGGTCAGAAGCGGCTTGTGATCGCTGATCGCCCTCTCGCCACGCTCCTTGCACTTTTCCAAAAAGGTCTTCAGGGCGATGGCAGGCTGGCGTTCACGCTTGGGTTTGCCAGCCGAAGGCGCGTCGGGCTCGTCACCCCCCTGCGAAGGGGGGTTAGGGGGGTCTTTTGGAATCAGTGAATCAGGAATCAGAGAATCAGGGGGATTTCCACCGTCATGGTTGCGTGATTCGCCAGAGACCTTCGGTTCTTTAACCGTTATCTCACCGCTATTGGACGGGATGACGGATGCCTTCTCGGTGTGATGAGGGCTTTGATGCTTGTGCCAATTGACGATTTGGATGTAGCGCTCACCGTTAACCTCGTAGCGATTAATGAAGTGGCAACGGTTAAGCTCCTGGAGCATCACATCGATATCAACGTTGTCAGCCGGGAAAACTCCGATCTTGATCTTCTTCGGACGATCTTCCAGACGCCCTTCTCGGTCGGCCAGAGTCCACAGACCTGCGAACAGAATGCGCGTGCCGAAGTCCAGTTCAACCAGATCTTCATTGGTGAAGAATCCGGGCTTGATGTTGCGTGCCCTTGCCATTAGAATTTCTCCATTAGTGCAGTACCCGGGCCGCTCTTCACAGCGGCCTTTTCTTTTGCGTCGTCTGGGTTGCCGAGCGCGCGCAAGGGCTCGATGGCCTTGCGATAGTGCAATTCGATTTCCGGGGTCCACTTCCCCCGCGCCATCAGCTCGGCGCGCGCCCAGTCGACCCATACCCACTCGCGATGACGACGCGCGTCCCTAAGCAGCTTCCCGCCCTGGTCAAGATCGCGGTGGCATTCGAGGCACAGCGGGAATGTGAGGCTGTCGCAAGCCTTCAGCGCCATGCCCTTGGTGGTGTTCGCGTGTGCCGCCTGGCTGGGCCCTTGGCGCCCACAGCATGCGCAGTCCAACGCTGCCACGTTGCGACGGTGCTGCTCACTGCGCAGCACCGTCGGCAGTTTGTGGCCAGGAGGGCGATAGAAGCCCATGACGATCTCCACCTTGCGGCCCAAGCCTTCGCTACGGTCCTGCTTGGATCGCTTCATTGGCGTCTTGCGCTGCAATGTGGAGTTGCGGATCACGCAGTTCTCCCAATGCTCGTAGGCGACCACACGACGCACTTATCATTGCCGAAGGCATAGGCAAGTTCGATGAGTTGGCCCATTTCTCGGACTGACATACGGCTGGTGCGCTGGCCGAGGATGACCATGCCGCCGTTCAAGCCCATGGCCATCCGCATTTCTTGCTTCAGGCCGGCGGTAAGGATGTCTTTGACCTCTTCGGGCTCGACCGTCACCAGAGCGCCGTTGACGACAAACTTCACCTGACGGCTGATGTCCGTCAGGATCGACCACATCATGTCGTTCTGCGCCATCGTGCGTTTCGCCGGCTTGATCTCCACGCGATAGCCTTCGGGCGCATGGACACATGCGTGCGCGGCATTGCGCCGGGCTACTGGGTGCGAGAGGACAAAGACCTGTTTGTCCATCAATGCGCCCCGCAGGTGCCCTGGCTCAACCGAGCGCGGCAGCAGCTGGCCCCAATCGCGTTTCCACGGGCCAGGTAGTCCATGTACCACTGCTCAACGATCGCCATGCCGAAGGCGCCAAGAACCGCATCCAGCTGCTCGAGCTTAATACCGGCGTTGCCATTCAGGACCTGGGTGATAGACGATTCGTCTTTCCACCCTGCTGCCTGCATGACCTCCGCCCGCTTGGCCTTGGACATCGTTGTGAGCGCCTTCCGTAGAAGGGTTTCGTTCTGCGGTTGCGCGTCAGACGACGAGCGCAGGATGGGAAATTCAGGTGCGTTCATGCTGCTTCAACACCATTCAAGTTAAAGGGAATGCCGCTGAACGCGGCCTTGTGCAAACTGTGGGTATCCCAATTTCGGACACCCTCATGACCCAGACCGAGCAACTGCTGAAGAACGCCGCCGACATCGCCAAGCGGACGTTCATCGACCCGACTGAAACCGCTGTACTGGCCATCTTTCATCGCCTGTGCGACGAAGCAGATCGCCAAGCTCCGGGCTGCAACGAGGGCCAACATGCGACGGTGCACTGAATGGAAGTCGACCTTGAGCTGCCCGATGACGACGAGATCGATCAACTGGCAGAAGTCGCGTACACACTGGCCGTTGCCCAGCTTGGTGCCGATCCGCCGCTTGAGAATGTGCGAGAGATCTTCCTGTGCCTGCTCTTTGAGGGACAGAGGCTTGATGATTGAGCTAGGCATGGCTTCCGCCCTCCCCTCTGTAGCTCCCACACAACGTAGAATCGGAGGTTCCTACGCCACCCTTTCCTACGTTGGGGGAACTCTGATGATCGCGGAACTCTCGGGCGCCCTGTCGGCCCTGCGCGGCACATTCGACCTGGCCAATCTCGCTATTGAGGTGCGAGATGGCAACAGACTGAACGAGGCCAAGCTCGCCATGAACGAACGACTCATTGATGTCACCAGCTCCGCGCTGGCGCTGCAGGAAAAGCAGGCGGCGCTGGTTCAAGAGAAACAGGCGCTCGAAGCACAGATAGGCGACCTCAAACGCAAGATTGGCGACCTTGAAGCATGGGACCGCGGCCTTGAACAATACGAACGCACGCAAACCCAAGGAGGGGCGATCGCCTACGTAGATAAGTCGACGCGCGAGTCGCCCAGCGGCCCGGTGTACCTTTGTGCAAATTGCATAAATGATCGAAAGAAAACCTTTCTCCAACCGGACAAAAATCGGTTCTGGTTGGAATGCCCGACGCACGGCAAGATTCGGTCCGAAAAGCCTGATCGGAGCGTGGAAAACATGCAGAAGATGCTCGACAAGCTTGGCCCTGAGCGCGGCCCCAACGAATGGATGCGGTAATGGCATCACGCCACCTCCTGCTGGGGTGCCTTAGGTTCGTCTGCGAGCTCGGGCCAGGTACGCCAGTAGTCTTCGGGACGAAGGTCCTGGCGACGCATGAGGCCGCCAGAGGCCAATTCGAGACCCATGCAGTTTTCCGGCGAAGGGTGGCGACCCCTGTAGCGAGTGCGCCACTGTCGTATCTGCGCGTCGTTCTTGACGTCGTATCCAAGCTCGACCATTCGGGCGCGCAACTGCGCCACGCTGAGAGCCCCAGGGGAAGACAGGTATGAGTTCAGGTCCATACGTGCATACTAGTAGCGTTTGCTACGTTTCGCAAGTAGCAAATGCACCCGTAGCGCATGCTACTGTCCCGCGCATGAATGAGGTTGAGCTAAACGAGTTCAGGATGGCCCGTTTATCGGCCGCCGTGGACCACGTATCTAAAGGGAACAAGACCGACTTTGGTCGCCGCCTAGGCTACAAAGACGGGGCTTTCGTTCGTCAAATGCTTTCAGGCATCCGCCCGGTCACCGAGAAGACGGTGTGGGCAATCGAGGCAATGCCCGGCATGAAGGGATGGTTTGATGTGGAGAGCGTTGAGGTGCCTACCGCCCCAGCCTCTCACGACAACGACTGGCCATTTAAGACCATCGCGGCTGCCGATGTCCGCGCGCTGCCTGCGGGCCAGCTTACAGCCCTCGAGGGCGCCCTTGCGCTTGCCATAGCGCAGCTGAAGATCGGTTTGAGCGTTTCTCCGCCGCCTGCGCCGACGCCAGCCCCAGTCATTCCTTTGCGTGCTCACAAGCCCGGCGGCCTTGTCGATATGGACCACGCAGACGATCCGTTCCCGATGCGAATTCCTGGCTTGCCCGCCCCATGGGAAGGAGGCAAGGCCACGAAGCAAATCGAACGCGAGCATGCCGCGCGCCCGCTCAGCATCGCGGCAGACGTAGTGCCGAATGTGGGTCCTGGCGAACCACACGCCGCCAATGACAAGTTCGAGAAGGTTCCAGAATTGGCGGACGTGCGCTTGGCTGCGGGCGACGGGATCGAGAACGACAACGAACTGATCACAGGGATGATCCAGTTTCGCAGTTCGTTCCTGCGTTCAGTGGGAGCCGATAAGGGGCGAGGACGCGTAGTGTATGCAAAAGGCGACAGCATGGAACCCGTCATCCGAGATGGGGCTGCGCTGCTCATGGTGCCCAACGAGAACCTGACACTGCGTGACCTGGCAAGCGGCGGTGTCTACGCGATCAACTATGACGGCAAGATGATTGTCAAGACCGTGGCAAGGGACAGGTTGACCGGCCGCTGGGTCGCTCGGTCGTTCAACCCAGCCTACCCCGATATCCCGCTGGAGAACGGGCATCCCGTGCGTGTGCTTGGCCAGGTCGTCTGGGCGGGGACGAAGCTGGCATAGCATAGGAAGTTGATCGTTGGCCGGACACCAACTAGCGCAGCGCATGGCGAAAATTCTGTAGTCTCTCGGCCCCAACAGGCCGCCCATAAAGCCAATTAAAACAAGAGGTTAAGCATGGAGAGAAGCAACCAGAAGGCCACCCCAAAACAGATCACTCTTGATCTCGGGATCGAGGTACAGCGGGACGTAAACGGCATTGAAATGGGCGTGCTGGAGAACGGCATACCCTACCTGACGCAACGAGGCCTATCCGGTGTAACCGGCGTTGCCCGAAACGTGATTCAGACGATCACGAAGGAATGGGAAGATCATTTCGATGACCAGGTGCTTGGGAAAGACCGGATTTCCTTTTTTAAGCAGTACCTCCAATCCAAGGGCTACAACGAACCCAAGCTGCACCTGGAAACGGTTCAGAATGGCACGCTGCACTATGCCTATCCAGATATCGTTTGCATGGCATTCTTGGAGTACTACGCCTTCGAGTCCAAAGCAGACAGCACAATAGCAGTCGACAATTATCGACGGTTTGCTGCATTTGGACTGCAGCGGTTCATCTACGACGCCCTAAATTACAGCCCTGCCGACAAGTGGAAGTACCATCAGGATCGTGTCTCACTACTGCAATCGAGCACGCCCGAAGGGCATTTCACAATTTTCCAGGAAATCACAGGCTTGGTTGTCGACTTGATCAACGCCGATTTGACCGTAAACCACAAGACAGTTCCCGACATCAGCGTTGGGATGGCATGGGGCGCATACTGGAAAGAGCATAATCTAGCCGCACAATTCGGTGACCGGATAGACTACGAGCACAACTACCCTGACTATTACCCACAAGCCGCCAGCAATCCGCAACGGCCGAAGGCTTACCCAGACACCGCCCTTGCAACATTTAGGCAGTGGTTTCGACGTGACTACCTACCCACCAAATTTCCAAAGTACATCCTGACCAAAGCAAATGTCCTGCCTGGCGGCAAGACTGAAGCGATTCGGATTGGGGGAATGTACAACCCGACTGCGCTACCAGGACGCTAGAGACGACGCCACCTCCGGGTGGCCTTTTTGCGACGCTCCCTAACGAGGCCTTGGTGCTGGGATATCCAAACTCTGGTACTGGTCGCACATGGACTCGTAGCGGGCCCCAACCTCAGCGGGCGAAAGGCTGGAACTGTAGATCTGTGCCACGGCATGCTCCCACTGCTGCATGAGTGCCGCATTCGGAGCAAACGGCGATAGAGCGCTTGCGACATTGAACCAGGCGCGCTCCATGGGGACCCCGTTGTCACGCCAGGTAGGAACCCCTGAGACCATCCCGCGTACGACAGCGCATTGCCCAATGGCTAAATTGAACTGCTGGCTGCCATTCTGGCCGTCCCGCGTGGTTGTAGCTCGCTTCGACTCAACTGGCTGAACCCCATACGCTCGGCCACTAGCCGCCAGCGCGCTGTACTGCGGCGTCACGTTATTGAACCACTCCTCGATGCAGGCGCTATCACGGCAATTCTGCTGGCGCCACGCCAAGTCTGCCTGCGCTCGCGCCAGGAACGCCTTCTTGTCAGCGTTTGCATCGCGCGCCGCCGCATAGGCACGTCCAAACTTGGCGTCTAACGCCAGCAATGACGGGCTGTTGCACACGAGGCGGTCCACGACGGGCGTTGATCTGGCGCCGCAGTCGACGCTGGTCTGTGCCATCACCATGCCGCAGCTCGTCGCCCAACCTGCCAAGCTGCTGAGCGCCCACCATATCCCCCGCCTCATCGCAATCTCCAGTGACGAACTAACCGCAATGGTAGTCGACCATGCGGTGCCACCTCCAGGTGGCCTTTTTGCGACGTAGCGGGAATGAATGTTGATTTAAATCCGCCGACGCGCTTGACGTGTAAGAAGATGGAGACTCCATCGTAGGAGATTTCCATGAAGATCATCACCATCACCGGCCCGGCGCCAGGCTATACGGCACACGAACAAGGCCACGCTATCGTTGCATCTGCGCGCCTCATCGATCTGCGGGCTACCCTCCTGGAACGGCTACGAGGCAGCCGCGGCAAGATTGTGTACCAGCGCCCGAGCTGGCCAGGTCGAACCAGCCCAGTGGTGCTAGCGGATAGTCGGCCCGAACAACAATACTCGGGCGGCCCATGGGCTAGGTGATACCCCAAGAAAATGGGCCACCTGCGGGTGGCCTTTTCATTCCAGCGGCCCCTTCCCCTCCAGCCGCAGTAACGCTTCAGCCATTCGCTCTGCCTCAGTGTGCTGGCACCACCGTTGGTAGATATCCGCCCCTACAGCGAGCATCGAGTACAGCTCATCCTCGGTGAGCTTCGAGGCGATCCGCTCAAGGCGATCAGCGTAGACCACGAGCAATGACTCCCAGTCGCCTGGCTCGCCCTTCTTCGCCGTCACCATCAGCGCCAGCATGGTTTCCTTGTCCATAGGACCTCCGGGAAAGCTCCAGCGCACATTCAGGCGAGGAAGACTTCGGACGAATTCTTGTTGCCGCTGCGTCGCGTAAATCACAATTGCGCCTGCCTAGTTAAGCCGCCCTTCCTTCGCCCGGACATCCAGCACCGTTTTATTGTCTTTCGCCAAGTCGCACTCATAGGTCACGGTTGTGAATGCGCCGAAACCGTTTTGGAACTGCACCTTATCGCCAAGATAGGTAATCACCCCGGAATTCTTGTCCTTCCAACGGAAGCGGTCAAACTTCGACTCCAAGAACCCGTCGGTCCACTTGAAGTCGTACTTCGCCAGCTTTTCCACTTCTCGACGGCAGTACACGCTGGCAGCCGACACCCCCGCATTGCCCAAGCACGTTAGATCAGCAGCTGCGCAGGAAGCCGCGCTGGCGCGCGATCCTTCGGCTGACGGCGCAGCCGGTTTGGAGGCCCCGCCTTTGCCCCCGCCAAACGCAAAGTAGATAATCCCGAGCGCGACGATTCCCACCAGGGCTGGGTGAGCCTTCTTTTTGGGAATAGACAACTTGACCGGTGCGCCGCAGCCAGCACACGTCTTGGCCTTATCGCTGACATCTTTTCCGCATTCTTTGCATGTAATAAGCGCCATATGCGACACCTTGTAATTAAACAATTCAACATGGTATCCGATACATAGGACCCACACAGCGGCCTCTCTAGATCTCGAGCTTCCCCCCCCCGTAGCCCCCAAAGCGCAGCCCGTCATAAGCGGGCTTTTTTGCGCCTGTTACAAAAAAGCGTAGCATTTGCTATTGCCTCAATGCGTAGCGTTTGCTACCATTCTTTCAACGCCTCACCAATCAGCACCGAGGCCCGCTCTTTAACAACCGATGTGCAAACCGTTCCGCACCCGCCGAGAGGCGATGCGACAGGGGAGATTGCGGACGCCCTGGACAGAAAGATGCCGAAGACACCGAGCTGCAAGTGGCGGCCCCGAGCGGGCAGCAGTTGGCCGGCCTGGCGCAGAGCCAAGCAGCAGCAGGTGAGCCGAGAGGACGCCAAGAATCGACCGATGGCGCGTAATCGTGTTGATGACCACCGGGAGTAGGCCGGGAACCATGACCGCGCTGGCCTACGGGTTTAACGGCGGCGGCATGTTGGGCAACGCATGGCCTGGAGCCGACCAGATATTCGAATTTCTCGAATACCTGCGAGGGAGTAGCTAGGTGGTGCGCTGCCCCGGATTTATCTGAATGCCGGCAATACGTGCCCTGGCATTTTCATGAATCTGGAGGCCAGCATGGCAAAAGTGACCGTCGAGGTTGAGCTTGACCTCACAGAGCTTGAAGACGACACGATTATCTGTGAGCTTGAATCGCGCGGATACGAAGTGTCCAGCGATTTCGAGGCGGACTATCCGATCATCGACATGGATTTGATGAGGCAACTCCATGAGCTGATCCGCAACGGGAGAGACGCCGAAGCGGTCCAGCTCATGAGCTCCCATCTGCGAGACATTCTCGGGAAGGCGCTATGACCTACTACGCCTTTGCCCACTCTCGAAGCGGCCTCACGCGCCCTGTGCTGGCCGGCGAGTTCAAGGCCAGAGATCAGAGCGACGCATACAACAAAGCCGTCGCAAGCCCGGCAGTAAAGAAGATCGTCGGGCATCAGCAAACCAAGGACTTGTACGTCCTGATCCACGAAGCCAAGAACTATCAACAAGCTTCTGAAATGGCGCTGTCCGTTCATACGCCGTGGATCAAGCCGCCTACGCAGGATAGTCAGCCCGTTCTATGAGCGAGCTGACAAATGAACAAGGAGATGGGCATGTCCAAACTCGATGCAGGATACGACTTCAAAGGTTTGACTCCTGCGCAGGAATGGCTGATTTGCCTGCATGGTTGGCACGTTGGGAAGAAGTACCCAGATGGCTCACCTTGTCCTCAGCCGAGCAAGCGCACGGTGAAGAAGCTGATTGAGCGCGGCTTAGTCGTGGAACGGAAAGTTGACATGCCAGTTCGCGGGGGCTTTGTGATGGTCACTGAATACGAAGTCCCGCTGGCTGTCCATCTCGCGTACTGCATGAGCCAGTAATTGCCTGCGCCATAACAAGCCGCTGACAAATGAACATACCTCACCACCCGGTGAGCAGAAAGGGAGAACAGGAATGTCGGACCAGCCGAAAGAAGAAGCCGTCACCAGCTACAAGGCGTTCAACGCCGATCTGGCCTGCACTGGCGGCGACAAGCCGTTCCAGTACGAAATCGGCAAGACCTATGAAATGGAAGGCAACGTCGAGGCATGCCGGCGCGGCTTCCATGCTTGCGAGTACCCGCTGAACGTTTTCGACTACTACCCGCCGGCCGGCTCGCGCTTTGCCCTGGTTGAGCAAGGCGGAAAGATCAGCCGCGAAGGCAGCGACACGAAGCTGGCCAGTTCGCGCATCACCATCAAGGCGGAAATCGGCATCGCCGGCCTGATCAAGGCAGCCATCGAATACACCTTCTCACGGGCAAGGCCGGAAGGCGAGACCGCCACGGGCGACCAGGGTGCTGCTTCTGCCACGGGCGACCAGGGTGCTGCTTCTG
>NZ_JAGTJY010000520.1:0-460 GCF_018195695.1 Achromobacter sp. Marseille-Q0513
GTTGAAAGCGCAGCAGCGCATCGGCCAGCACGGCCGCCAGCCCGCCGGCGATGGTGCCGATCGCGATCCGGCTGCCCTGGCCCCGGCGGATCGCATCCAGCTCGTCACGCATATGACCCAGGCTCGCGCACATGAGTCGCGCGTGGCGGATCGCGCTGCGTCCCAGTTCATTGGGCGTCAGTCCCTGGGTGGAACGGATGAACAGGCTGGTGCCGAAGGTGTCTTCGATCTCGCGCAACGACTTGTTGACGCCGGGTTGCGTCATGTGCAGCATCTGCGCCGCGCGGTGCACCGAACCCAGGTCATCGATGGCGATCAGCAGGCGCAGTTGCCGGAATCTCAGCCGGGAACTGAGCGCGTGCAAGGTGGCAATCGAGGGTAAATCCTGAGATGACATTGCGTTGTTTCCCCCTGGTCAACTCTCATGAGGACAGCTGCGCCTGTCGACGTAGACTGGGCC
>NZ_JAGTJY010000521.1:0-459 GCF_018195695.1 Achromobacter sp. Marseille-Q0513
CCAGCGACCTGCGGATTAACAGTCCGTCGCTCTACCGACTGAGCTATCGGGGAACTGCTAAGAAACGAGATTATGAACGAAAATTTTGAAGTATGCAAACGCCGGTTTTTTTGCCAGAAAGCGCGTCTCTTGTTTCCCATTGCAAAAAAACTCTGATATGATTTCGGTCTTTCCAGATCAGGCTCTAAAAATCCCGGTCCTGGGAAGAACAAAAGAGCAAGTAGATTTTTTTGCCCGCCACGGGAGTCATTCCAAGGCATCAGGCAAATGGTCTTGCCGGCATAGCTCAGTTGGTAGAGCAGCGCATTCGTAATGCGAAGGTCGTAGGTTCGACTCCTATTGCCGGCACCAGAATTCCAGGAAAAAGCAGCCGCCAGGCTGCTTTTTTCGTTTCCGGGCCCTGCACCGCCGCCAGCGCGCCCTTGCCCGCGCCACCGCCCGCCCGAGGGTTGCCACTAC
>NZ_JAGTJY010000522.1:0-459 GCF_018195695.1 Achromobacter sp. Marseille-Q0513
CCCTACGTCGTCACGACCGATCCGCGCTTCACCGGCCAGCGGCCCTATGTGTCCAGCGACTATCTGCTGTCGCTGCTGCGCCCGCCCGGCACGGCCACGGGCAGCTCGGCGAGCCTGGCCGGCTGGGAGGCGCTGATCCCGCCGGGAGCGCGGTTCCTGACGCCCTCGGGCCAGCCCCGGCGCCTGGGCGACGGGTTCTACGAGCAAAAAGCCGTCTCTGACCAGATCCTGGCCACCAGCGGCCAGCGCTGCCTGGAGCGTTATGGCGACTCCGACACCCAGTACAAGGCGCTGCTGGCCGCGGGTGTGAAGTTCGCGCAGGAACAGGGCATCAAGCTGGGCGTGAGGCTCACCGACGCGCAGCAGAAGCTGCTCACCACCGACCTGGTGTGGCTGGTCGAGCAGCCCGTGGTGCTGGCCGACGGCAGCGTCCAGTCGGTGCTGGTGCCGCAGGTCTAC
>NZ_JAGTJY010000523.1:0-458 GCF_018195695.1 Achromobacter sp. Marseille-Q0513
CATCGCCGAGAAGCGCCTGCCGCAGGACGGCCGCATCGCGCTGCGCGTGGGCGGCAGGCCCATCGACATCCGCGTGTCCACCGTGCCCACCGGCCACGGCGAGCGCGCCGTGCTGCGCCTGCTGGACAAGGAAGCGGGGCGCCTCAAGCTCGAACGCCTGGGCATGGCGCCCGGCGTGCTGGCGGAACTGGACCGCCTGGTGCACCAGCCGCACGGCATCGTGCTCGTGACCGGCCCGACCGGCAGCGGCAAGACCACCACGCTGTACGCCGCGCTGGGCCAGATCGACGCCGCCACCAGCAACGTGCTGACCGTCGAGGATCCGGTGGAATACGACCTGCCGGGCATCAGCCAGATCCAGGTCAACGCCAAGATCGACATGAGCTTCGCCGTGGCGCTGCGCGCCATCCTGCGGCAAGACCCCGACGTCATCATGATCGGCGAGATCCGC
This sequence comes from Achromobacter sp. Marseille-Q0513, assembly GCF_018195695.1. Classification (NCBI taxonomy): domain Bacteria; kingdom Pseudomonadati; phylum Pseudomonadota; class Betaproteobacteria; order Burkholderiales; family Alcaligenaceae; genus Achromobacter; species Achromobacter sp. Marseille-Q0513. The sequence goes on from NZ_JAGTJY010000523.1 coordinate 452, forward strand.
GACCTGG
>NZ_JAGTJY010000524.1:0-458 GCF_018195695.1 Achromobacter sp. Marseille-Q0513
CCGTCGCTACCTTGGAAGGGGAGTGTAAGGGCCACCGTGAGAAGTAACCCAGGGAGGTTCGGCGGCAGCGTGAGATGTGTGTGAGAGTCAGGGGTAGGCGTAGCGGAAATTGGCATAGTCCGTGCCCGTGGTGACGTTGGACAGGAACAGGCGCGGGTCCGCCCAGGCCATGACCCGGCCGTAGCGGTCGGTGTCGATGCGCGAGGTCAGGCAGGCCTGCGTGAGCAGCGCGCAGGCGGGCGCGGCATAACTGTCGAACGGCGCCGGCAGCGTCAGCTGGAAGCCGGGCTGGTACGGCTGGGACTGGGCCCTGATCCAGGGGCCGGCGGGGGCCTCGGGGGGGCGCCGGGAGCCGGCCCGGGTCCGCGCCGCCCCCCGCCGTTTGCTGCCGGCCGGGCCCCCCGCCCCCGAGGGGGGCGAAGGGGCCGGGGGCGCCGTGGCCCGGGGGCGCGCGGGCA
>NZ_JAGTJY010000525.1:0-457 GCF_018195695.1 Achromobacter sp. Marseille-Q0513
GGCCTTCGCCAGCGCCCTGCACGGGCTGCTGGCGGAGTGCCGCCGCCGCGCCCGCGTGCCGCGCCCGGTCCGCGCCGAGGGCGCGCCGCGCTTCGCGCCGGTGATCGACTACATGCGCGCGCATCTGTCGCGCCGGCTGACGCTGGAAGAGCTGGCGCGCGAGGCCGGCCTGAGCCCCTTCCATTTCCTGCGCAGCTTCCAGGCGCATTGCCACGCCACGCCGCAGCAGATGCTGATGGCGCTGCGCCTGTTCGAGGCCAAGCGCCGCCTGGCCGCCGGCGAACCGCCCGCCCAGGTCGCGCTGGCGGCGGGCCTGACCGACCAGGCCCACCTGACGCGCGCCTTCGCCCGGCGCTACGGCGTCACGCCCGCGCGCTACCAGAAGCAGATGCGCGCCTGAGACCGCATATCGCCGAACAGGCGCGGATGCCGGACGGCGCGGGTGCCGCACCGGCGC
>NZ_JAGTJY010000526.1:0-456 GCF_018195695.1 Achromobacter sp. Marseille-Q0513
CTCTACCAGCGCGAACTCCAGCTGGAAGCGACCGTCGCCGGCCAGCCGCTCATAAGGCGTGCCCGCCTCGCCCCGTCTCAGATCGGCGCGCAACCGCTCCAGGTCACCGCTGGCCTCGGGCGCATTGTTCTCGGTCAGCAGGTAGGCAATGCGCATCAGGCGCAGCCGCGGACGGCCATGGCGCAAGGCCGGCGGCAAGGGCGCGAGCATCAGGCTGATGCGGCCGATGCCCGCCGAGGCGATCAGGCGCAGCGCGCCGTGGTCCTCGATCATGCGCGCCGCGGTTTCCGCCTGACCGGCCGCGACCGCGTGGCCGACGGCGGCCGCCAGATCCTGCCGCGCCTCGTAGGCTTGGGCCGCGCGCAGATGGCGCGCACGGCTGGCGGCCTCGCCGTCGAGCCTGGCGCGGCGTTGCAGATAGTCGCGCAGAAAGGGGTTGCAGGCAATGGACAGCGG
>NZ_JAGTJY010000527.1:0-455 GCF_018195695.1 Achromobacter sp. Marseille-Q0513
GTGCGTTGCCCACCAATTGCTTGCGGTTGGCTTCCGTGACCAGCACCGAGAACGTGGGGTATTCGGGCGCGATGTCGGCAAAGCGCTGGCCCAGCGCCAGACCAGAGACGATGTTCACCACGTCGCGGAAGTTGATGCGTTCTTCCGGGCCCAGGCGTGCCCGCTCGCGCAGGGACACGCCCTTGGCCCAGTCCTGCAGCGTCTTGGTCTTGCCTTGGTAGGTGACTTCGAACGCGGTCATCTGCTTTTCTTGCAGCCACTTGCTCATGGACCGCAGCGAGTCCTGGGCTTTGGATAGGTAGACGGCCTTCGCGCCGCCGCTGGCGGTGGATGCCAGATCCAGTGCCGCGGCGTATTGGGACAGATAGCGTTTGTAGTCTTCGTCGGGTGACTTCAGACGGAAGAACACCTCGTCCGCCAGGTTGGCATCGCTGAACTTCGGCCTGTCGAATGGC
>NZ_JAGTJY010000528.1:0-444 GCF_018195695.1 Achromobacter sp. Marseille-Q0513
GAAGCGGACATCAGGCGGAAGATTATAAAATCTTCGCACCATGTCTGACTCAATCATCGCCATCGTGCCCGCCGCGGGCGTCGGCGCCCGCGCCAGCCGGCCCGGGCAGGACGCCGTGCCCAAGCAATACCGTCCGCTGGGCGGCCAGCCCATGCTGCGGCTGGCGGGCAGCGCCCTGCTCGCCGACGCGCGCCTCGCCACGGTGCGCGTGGCGGGGGCGCCCGGCGACGGCTGGGTCGACGACGCGCTCACGGGGCTGCCGCGCACCGTATGGCGCGCCTGCGGCGGCGCCACGCGCGCCGATCGGCGCGCTGGCCGACAGCGGCGCGGCCGACGATACCTGGGTGCTGGTGCATGACGCGGCCCGGCCCGGGCCGCCGGCCGGGGCGCCGGCACGGCCGGTCGACGCCTGCCCGGGAGCGCCGGTGGGCGGCCCGCCGGCCC
>NZ_JAGTJY010000529.1:0-450 GCF_018195695.1 Achromobacter sp. Marseille-Q0513
GTCCGCCGAAGGACTGGCTCAGGATCAGCTCGATGGGCAGCTGCAGGAGCTTGTTCAGGTGGCCGGGCTTCGTGCTGGCCGGATATTCGCGCAGCTCGACCATCGCGAAGCGCCGGCTCCAGTTGACCCCGCGCAGCTCGCCCTGTTCTCCATGGGTGGAGAAGAACGGACGGGTGCTGGGCAGCGTGTTGTAGAGCCGGGCGTCGAGCACCGGGACGGGTTCGAGCTTGCCGTTGAGCAGCAAGCCGAAGAACTCGGCGGGTTCAGAGTACAGACGCTTCTCCGACGCGCGTTCATTGGGCGGAGTGGTACGGTCTTCGGCGCTATCGGTACCGTCGCCTACGTCATCGTCCAGGTCATCGTCCAGGTCATCGTCATCGGGGCGTTCGACGATCTGCAGCAGGTCCGCCCGGTAGCGGGTGAGAGCGCCCGCGAGCTTGCGGTTGATGT
>NZ_JAGTJY010000052.1:0-32444 GCF_018195695.1 Achromobacter sp. Marseille-Q0513
CCCGACGGTCAAGACGACCTGCACGGGCGTGGAAATGTTCCGCAAGCTGCTGGACCAAGGTCAAGCCGGCGACAACGTGGGCATCCTGCTGCGCGGCACCAAGCGTGAAGACGTCCAGCGTGGCCAAGTTCTGGCCAAGCCGGGCTCGATCACCCCGCACACGGACTTCACGTCCGAGGTGTACATCCTGTCCAAGGAAGAAGGCGGCCGCCACACCCCGTTCTTCAACGGCTATCGTCCCCAGTTCTACTTCCGCACGACGGACGTGACGGGCACGATCGACCTGCCGGCCGACAAGGAAATGGTTCTGCCGGGCGACAACGTGACGATGACCGTCAAGCTGCTGGCCCCCATCGCCATGGAAGAAGGCCTGCGCTTCGCCATCCGTGAAGGCGGTCGTACCGTCGGCGCCGGCGTCGTCGCCAAGATCCTGAAGTAATCGGATCACAAGCAGCACCTACCCAGCGGGGGCGCACCGCGCCCTCGCAACTCGTTCTTTAGGAAACGCCATGAAAAACCAGAAGATCCGCATCCGCTTGAAAGCCTTCGATTACAAGCTGATCGATCAATCGGCCGCTGAAATCGTTGATACCGCCAAGCGCACGGGCGCCGTCGTCCGTGGTCCGGTGCCGCTGCCCACGCGCATCCGTCGCTATGACGTGCTGCGTTCGCCGCACGTCAACAAGACGTCGCGCGATCAGTTCGAAATCCGCACGCACCAGCGCTTGATGGACATCGTTGATCCCACCGACAAGACCGTTGACGCCCTGATGCGTCTGGACCTGCCGGCCGGCGTCGACGTCGAAATCGCGCTGCAGTAAGTAGGCGTAGCAGGTTGGCGACCTTCGCCCGCCGACCTGTGAAAAATGGCCGCAATCCTTCGGGACTGCGGCCATTTTGTTTTGTGGCCGGTGCCAGCGCAGGCGCGGGCTGTACACAAGGCGCAGGTAAGTTAGCAGGCGCTTACTTTGTCGGTCAGCCGCTGATCAACGATTGATCAGGGCTGAGTGCCGGAAGATACCGGCATGCCGCCGCAGGCCTGGCCGCCGATCTGCCCGCTCCGCGTCGCGCGGCCGACACGGAAAACGCGCTAAGTGCTTGTGTTGCCTGAAAAAAACGTGCTAATATGCCAAGCTTGCCATTTTGTGGCAAGTCTAACTATGGTCCGACGCTTTGCGTTGCCGGATCTTTTGCGTGAATCCGTAAGGAAACCCGCAGGGGAAACGCCCGGAAAGTCCGGGCCAGGTTGCACATAGTCGTAGGGCAAAGGCCGTTACCTTTTGCCCGATTAGCCCCGACCAATCGCAGTCGGGAATGGAGAAAACGATGTCGAATTCGACACCCACGCCCGCCGCTCACCGGCTGGGTCTGGTGGGTCGCAAGGTCGGCATGACCCGCATTTTTACCGAGGAAGGTGAATCCATCCCGGTAACCGTGCTGGACGTGTCGAACAACCGTGTGACCCAGGTTAAGTCGCTGGAAACCGACGGCTACGCCGCGATCCAGGTGGCTTATGGCACCCGTCGTGCCTCGCGTGTGGCTCAGCCGCAAACGGGCCACTACGCCAAGGCCGGCACTGAAGCCGGCAGCATCCTGAAAGAGTTCCGCCTCGACCCCGCCCGCGCCGCTGAATTCGCGGCTGGCGCCGTCATCGCCGTGGAATCCGTGTTCGAAGCCGGCCAACAGGTCGACGTGACGGGCACCACCATCGGTAAGGGTTTCGCCGGTACCATCAAGCGCCACAACTTCGGTTCGCAACGCGCGTCGCACGGTAACTCCCGTTCGCACCGCGTGCCGGGCTCGATCGGTCAAGCTCAAGATCCGGGCCGTATTTTCCCGGGTAAGCGCATGGCTGGTCACCTGGGCGACGTCACCCGCACCGTCCAGAACCTGGACGTCGTTCGCGTTGACGCCGAGCGCGGCCTGCTGCTGGTCAAGGGCGCCGTCCCCGGCCACGCTGGCTCCGATATCGTCGTGCGCCCGGCCATCAAGGCCCCGGCCAAGAAGGGAGCGTAAGTAAATGGATCTCAAGCTCCTGAACGAACAAGGTCAGGCTGCCGCTACGTTCAGCGCGCCCGACACGATTTTCGGTCGTGACTTCAACGAAGCGCTGATTCACCAGGTCGTCGTGGCTTTCCAAGCCAACGCCCGTGCCGGTAACCGCGCCCAGAAGGACCGTTCCGAAGTCAAGCACTCCACCAAGAAGCCCTGGCGTCAGAAGGGTACCGGCCGCGCTCGCGCCGGTATGACCTCGTCGCCGCTGTGGCGTGGTGGTGGTCGCATCTTCCCGAACTCGCCTGAAGAAAACTTCAGCCAGAAGGTCAACAAGAAGATGTACCGCGCCGGTATCCGCTCGATCCTGTCGCAGCTGGCCCGCGAAGACCGCATCGCCGTCGTCGAATCGTTCGACCTCGAATCCCCCAAGACCAAGCTGGCTGCCGCCAAGCTGAAGAGCCTGGGCCTGGATTCGGTGCTGATCATCACCGACAACGTCGATGAAAATGTTTACCTCGCCACCCGCAACCTGCCGCACGTTGCCGTGGTCGAGCCCCGTTACGCCGATCCGTTGTCGCTGGTCCACTACAAGAAAGTGCTGATCACCAAGCCGGCCATCGCTCAACTCGAGGAGATGCTGGGATGAACGCTGAACGCTTGATGCAAGTCATTCTGGCTCCGATCGTGACCGAAAAGGCCACGTTCGTCGCTGAGAAGAATCAGCAAGTCGCTTTCCGTGTCGTGGCTGACGCTACCAAGCCGGAAATCAAGGCTGCCGTCGAACTGCTCTTCAAGGTGCAGGTCGAGTCCGTGCAGGTCCTCAACCGTAAGGGCAAAGTCAAGCGCTTTGGCCGTTTCGTCGGCCGCCGTCGCAATGAGCGCAAGGCCTACGTCTCGCTCAAGGACGGCCAGGAAATCGACTTTGCGGAGGTGAAGTAAATGGCCCTCGTAAAAGTTAAGCCGACTTCGGCTGGCCGCCGTGGCATGGTGAAGGTTGTCAGCCCGAACCTGCACAAGGGCGAGCCCTACGCGCCGCTGCTCGAAAAGAAGACCCGTGGCTCGGGCCGTAACAACAACGGCCACATCACCGTCCGTCATCGTGGCGGTGGTCACAAGCAACACTACCGTGTCGTCGACTTCCGTCGCGACAAGGATGGCATCCCGGCAAAGGTCGAGCGTCTGGAATATGACCCGAACCGTACGGCGCACATCGCTCTGCTGTGCTACGCCGACGGCGAGCGTCGTTACATCATCGCTCCCCGTGGCCTGGAAGTGGGCGCCACGCTGGTCTCGGGCATCGAAGCCCCGATCCGCGCCGGCAACACGCTGCCGATCCGCAACATCCCGGTGGGTACCACCATCCACTGCGTGGAAATGATCCCCGGCAAGGGTGCTCAGATGGTCCGTTCGGCCGGCGCTTCCGCCGTCCTGCTGGCCCGCGAAGGCACGTACGCCCAGGTTCGTCTGCGCTCGGGTGAAGTGCGCCGCGTGCACATCGAGTGCCGCGCCACCATCGGTGAAGTCGGTAACGAAGAACACAGCCTGCGCCAGATCGGCAAGGCCGGTGCAATGCGTTGGCGCGGTGTCCGCCCGACGGTTCGTGGCGTGGCCATGAACCCGGTCGATCACCCGCACGGTGGCGGCGAAGGCCGTACCGGTGAAGCACGCGAGCCGGTCAGCCCGTGGGGCACTCCGGCGAAGGGTTTCAAGACCCGTCGCAACAAGCGGACGAACAATATGATCGTCCAACGGCGCAAGCGCAAGTAAGAGGCGAACACTATGTCACGTTCGATCAAGAAAGGCCCGTTTGTCGACGCTCACCTGATCAAAAAGGTGGACACGGCCGTCGCGGGCAAAGACAAGAAGCCGATCAAGACCTGGTCGCGCCGTTCCACGATCCTGCCCGAGTTCATCGGTCTGACGATCGCTGTGCACAACGGCAAGCAGCATGTTCCCGTTTACATCAACGAGAACATGGTCGGTCACAAGCTGGGCGAGTTCGCGCTGACCCGTACGTTCAAGGGTCACGCCGCGGACAAGAAGGCGAAGAGGTAAGCGATGGAAACTACTGCCATTATCCGTGGGGTTCACATCTCCGCACAAAAGACTCGCCTGGTTGCGGACCTGATCCGCGGCCAGAAGGTCGGCCGTGCGCTGGAAATCCTCACCTTCTCGCCGAAGAAGGCCGCCGCCATCCTGAAGAAGGCTGTCGAGTCCGCCATCGCCAACGCCGAGCACAACGACGGCGCCGATATCGACGAACTGAAGGTCACCACGATTTTCGTGGACAAGGCTCAGTCGATGAAGCGCTTCTCCGCTCGCGCCAAGGGCCGCGGCAACCGTATCGAGAAGCAGACCTGCCACATCACGGTCAAGGTCGGAGCTTAAGGAGTCACGATGGGTCAGAAAATTCACCCCACTGGGTTCCGTCTCGCGGTCACCCGTAACTGGTCCTCGCGTTGGTTCGCCGACGACAAGGCCTTCGGCGCCATGCTGGCCGAAGACATTCGCGTCCGCGAGTACCTGAAGAAGAAGCTCAAGAGCGCCTCCGTTGGTCGCGTGATCATCGAGCGTCCCGCCAAGAATGCCCGCATCACCGTCTACTCGGCTCGTCCGGGCGTGGTGATCGGCAAGCGCGGCGAAGACATCGAAAGCCTGAAGGCTGATCTGCAGCGCCTGATGGGCGTGCCGGTGCACGTGAACATCGAAGAAATCCGCAAGCCGGAAACCGATGCTCAACTGATCGCCGATTCGATCTCGCAACAGCTCGAAAAGCGCATCATGTTCCGTCGCGCCATGAAGCGTGCGATGCAGAACGCCATGCGTCTGGGTGCCCAGGGCATCAAGATCATGTCGTCGGGCCGTCTGAACGGCATCGAAATCGCTCGCACCGAGTGGTATCGCGAAGGCCGTGTGCCGCTGCACACGCTGAAGGCGAACATCGACTACGGCACCTCCGAAGCCCACACCACCTACGGTGTGATCGGCATCAAGGTCTGGGTCTACAAGGGCGACATGCTGGCCAACGGCGAACTGCCGCCGGAAACCGCCGCCCCGCGTGAAGAAGAACGCCGTCCGCGCCGCGCTCCGCGTGGCGATCGTCCGGAAGGTGCTCGCACCGGTCGTCCGGGTGGTCGTGGCCGTGGTCCCCGCAAGGCGGACGCGGCTCCGGCTCCTGAAGGAGAATAACCATGCTGCAACCCTCTCGCAGAAAGTATCGCAAAGAGCAAAAGGGCCGCAACACCGGTCTGGCGACTCGCGGCACCCACGTGTCGTTCGGCGAATTCGGTCTGAAGGCCACCGGCCGTGGCCGTCTGACCGCCCGCCAGATCGAAGCCGCTCGTCGTGCCATCAACCGTCACATCAAGCGTGGCGGCCGCATCTGGATCCGGATTTTCCCGGACAAGCCGATCTCGCAGAAGCCTGCCGAAGTCCGTATGGGTAACGGTAAGGGCAACCCGGAGTACTGGGTCGCCGAAATTCAGCCCGGCAAGGTGCTCTACGAAATGGAAGGGGTTAGCGAAGAGCTCGCGCGTGAAGCTTTCCGCCTGGCCGCTGCCAAGCTGCCGATTTCGACCACGTTCGTCGCGCGTCATATCGGTGCTTAAGGAGTACTAAGACATGAAAGCCAGCGAACTCCGTTCGAAAGATGCCGCCGAGCTCGGCAAAGAGCTCGAAAGCCTGCTGAAGGCACAATTCGGTCTGCGTATGCAGAAGGCCACGCAGCAGCTTGCCAATACCAGCCAGCTGCGCAACGTGCGCCGCGACATCGCGCGCGTGCGTACCTTGCTGACCGAGAAGGCAGGGAAATAAAGATGAGCGAAACTCAAAACACCCAAGTGGCCAAGCGCCAGCGTACGCTGGTTGGCAAGGTCGTCAGCAACAAGATGGACAAGACTGTCGTCGTGCTCGTCGAGCGCCGCGTCAAGCACCCCATCTTCGGCAAGATCATCATGCGTTCCGCGAAGTACAAGGCGCACGATGAGTCGAACCAGTACAACGAAGGCGATACCGTTGAAATCGCTGAAGGCCGTCCCATCTCGCGCTCGAAGTCGTGGCGTGTGGTGCGTCTGGTTGAAGCCGCGCGTATCATCTAAGTAGCAGTTCATCGGGACGGCATGCCGTTCTGATATAAAAACGGCAAGGGATCAAACCCTTGCCGTTTTTTTTCGTCTGCCGCGTCCGGCGAGACGCGCGCAACCAGGTAATGGGGAGCAGGGCAAAGACATGGGCCGCCGTTTTTCAGGCTTCAAGCGGATCGCACGCGCGGCGTGCGGCATGAGCGTGTTTGCATGCACGGCAGCCTGGACGATATCCGCGGCGCAGTCGCTGCCCGCGGAGCCTGTGGGCGCGGCGCCCACGCCAGCGATGCCGGTGGCGGAGCAGGGGCTGGCCGGACCGGCTGCCAAGGCCGGCGTCGCAAATCCTGGTGCTCAAACTGGCGCGGATAGGTCCGTCGCATCGCCTGGCGATGTGCCGATGCCCATCGACAAGCGGGGCGGCAACGCCCTGACCGCCGGCCCCGATCCGCGCGTGCAGTTTCCCGCGGGCTCGCGTGACCATGCCGCCATTTTTGGCACGCAAGACGAGGACGAGCTGGCGCTCGCCGGACAGGAGCGCGCCATCGACGAACAACGCATGCGCTTGCAGGCATTGGAACGCTTGTTCAATCAAACGCCGGGTCCGCGCGCAGCGCCGCCAGGCACGATTCCGCTGAGCCGGAGTTCGGCCGATCAGCCGCCGCCTTCCATGCCGAAGCTGGCCCCCGCGCCGGCCGGCTCGCGCCTGGACGGCACGATGGATGCGCGGCGCCAGGTCGATGCCATGCAGCGCAAGGTGGACGGCATGCTGCGCAATGCCAATACCTTGAGCACGCCGTCGCGTTGAGGGGCCGCCTTCGGCGCACACCCCAACTCTGAAACCCAGCGTAGCAACTGTCCGGAATCAGGGTATTCCCGGCCTCGATCCCGCCTGTTACAACTCTCGCGGGCACGCATTCCGCGTGCCCGGACTTCAGTCGGCAGGAGCGTGAAACATGCGTGGATCTGTGGGTAAGTTCGTGGCCGCTTGCGGCGTGGTTCCGATGGCGATGATCTTGATGGCGCCGGCAGCCCAGGCCGATCTCAATAGCGTGCAATTGAAGGACGTCACTGTGCAGCGTCCCTTCAGCGAGAGCGTGGTCGTCATCGGTAGCGACGGTCAGGTGCGTGCGGGCATGGAGGTCAGCAAGTTGACCCGCCAGATCAGCGAGCAGGCCGATGCGTTGACGGAATTGCGGCGCAAGAACGAGGAGCTGAGCCGCAAGCTGGAAGAACAGACGCAGAAACTGTCGGCGCTGGAGCGCAAGCAGGGCGACGGCGGCCGCAGCAGCGATGGCCAGCGCAACGACCTGGACAAGCTGAGCCGCAACGCGGACAGCCAGAAGAACGAACTGGAGAAGCTGTCGCGCAGCGTGTCGCAACTGAACAGCAACGCGGATTCCAGCAGCCGCAAGATCGACGATCTGCAGCGGCGCGTGGATGACGTAAAGCGCAGCGTGGACGATGTGCGCAGCCGCGTGAAATAGCGCGCGGCGCGAGGCCGTGGATGGCCAGGCAAAAGCAGGCAGCAGCAGCTTTTGCCTGAGCCCGGGAACCGTGGCCGCCGGCGCGGCAAGCGCGCCGGCTTATCGTCGCTGCGCCAGTTCCCTGAGCCGTCCCGCGATCCCCGTCGGAAAGTAATACACCGACACCACGAACAGGATGCCCAGCCACAGCAGCCAGCGGTCGGGCTCGAACAGCAGCGCCGGCGGCGCCACGCCCGCCACTGTTTCGTGGATCAGGTGCAGGCCGTCCTGCAGATAGCTTTGCGCGAACACGAACAGGCTCGCGCCGATCACCGCGCCGTACATGGTGCCCATGCCGCCGATCACCAGCATCAGCAGGATGTTCAGCATGATCTCGAACGACAGCGAGGTGTCCGGCCCGTTGTAGCGCAGCCAGAGCGCGTAGAGCGCGCCGGCCAGCGTGGCGAAGGCGGCCGCCAGCAGGTTGGACAGGCTGCGGTACAGCACCGTGCGGTAGCCGATGGCCTCGGCGCGGAACGGATTTTCGCGGATGGCCTGCAGCACGCGGCCGAACGGCGAATTGACGATGCGCAGCAGCAGCAGGAACAGCACGACGGCGACCGCGGCGATCAGGTAGTAGGTGATGATGCGTCCGTCCACCGTGACGCCGAACAGCGGTTCGGACAAGGGGCGGAACGCGGGGCGCAGCATCTGCGGCACCTTGAAGTTCAGCCCGTCCTCGCCGCCCGTCAGATCCGACAGCTGCGATACCAGCGTCTGGAAGGCGGCGGCCACGGCCAGCGTGATCATGGCGTAGAAGATGGCGCGCACGCGCAGGCTGGCCAGCCCGATCAGCAGCGCGAAGGCCAGCGACACCGCCAGGCCGCTGGCGGCGCCGGCCAGCACCGCGGTCCAGCCCGGCTCCAGCCGCACGCTGGCGATGGCCACGCCATAGGCGCCGATGCCGAAGAACATGGTGTGGGCGAAGCTGACGATGCCGGTATAGCCCAGCAGCAGGTCGTAGCTGGCCACCAGCACGATGAACACCAGGATCTTGGCCGCGACCGCGAGCGACTTCGGTCCGGGGAACAGGAACGGCGCGGCGAGCAGCAGCAGCGCCACCGCGATCAGCAGCGCGCCCAGCACCATGCTGCGCGGAGGATCGCCGGAAAGCAGACGTAGGGACATGAGGCGGGTCCTAGCGGTTGGCGACGGGGTAGACGCCTTGCGGGCGCCACAGCAGGATGGCGACCATGAGCGCGATGTTCGAGAAGAGCGCGGCCTTGGGCATCAGGAAGCCCGTGTAGTTGGCCATCAGGCCAACCAGCAGCGCGCCGATCAGGCAGCCCACCGTCGATCCCAGCCCGCCGATCATGATGACGATGAAGATCAGCACGTTGACCTGCGCGCCCAGCTGCGGCACCACGGACTGCTGGTACAAACCCCAAAGCGCGCCACCCAGTCCGGCCAGCATCGAGCCGGCCACGAACACGCCGACGAACAGATGGCGGATACGGTAGCCCAGGCTTTCGACCATTTCGCGGTCTTCCACGCCGGCGCGGATCAGCAGGCCCAGCTTGGTGCGGTTGAGCAGCCACAGCATGCCGCCCAGCACCGCCAGGCCGCCGACCAGCGCCACGATGCGGAACTTCTCGATGGCGGCATCGCCCAGCAGCACCGCGCCGCGCAACGCTTCCGGCAGCGGCAGCGAAATGGTCTGCGGGCCCCAGATCATCTTGATCAGCTCTTCGCCGATGATCATGCCGCCCATGGTGATCAGGATCTGCTTCAGGTGCTGGCCATAGACCGGCCGCACGATGACGCGCTCGAAGGCCAGGCCCACGGCGCCGGCCACCAGCATGCCCACGATCATGGCCGGCAGCACGGCGGCCAGGTTCATCCACAGGCTGCCGGACTGGGTCCAGTCGCCCATGGCGCCCAGCACGGTGGACGCCAGGTAGGCGCCAATGGCGATGAACAGGCCATGGCCGAAGTTCAGCACGTCCATCAGGCCGAACACCAGCGTCATGCCCGAGGCCACGATGAAGATGATCATGCCCATCGCCAGGCCGGCGAAGGTCAGCGTGAGCCAGGTCGAGAAGGAGCCCACCAGCGGCAGGGCGATGGCGGCCAGCGCCAGCACCAGCAACACGGGGCGCAGGTCGGCGCGGACCTGCGGCAGCGGAGCGTCGGCGTCCAGGGTACTCATTGGTGGCTTCCCAGGGATAGGCCGAGCAGGCGCGTCTGCAGCGCCTCGTCCTCGGCCAGCTGCGCCATGCAGCCGGCGTGCACCACGCGGCCGTCGTCCATGACGGCCACGCGGTCGCCGACCTGGCGCGCGAAATTGAAGTTCTGCTCGACCAGCAGGATGGTGGTGGCTGCCTGCTTGAGCTCGATGAAGGCGTCGATCATGTTCTGCACGATGGCCGGCGCCAGGCCCTTGCTGGGTTCGTCGATCAGCAGCAGCCGGCGCGGTTCGATGATGGCGCGCGCGACCGCCAGCATTTGCTTCTGCCCGCCGGAAAGCTTGCCGGCTGGATGCAGCCAGAACTTGCGCAGCGCGGGGAAGAACCCGAAGATCCATTCCAGCCGCGCCGTGTCGAGCTGGCTGGCGTTGGCGGCGCCGCGCGCGGCCAGCAGGATGTTCTCCTTCACCGACAGGTCGGCGAAGATGCCCATGTTCTCGGGCACGTAGGCGACGCCGCGGCGCGCCATGTCGGGCGGCGACACGCGCACGCCGGGTCCGCCGGCGGCCTCGCCGTCGAAGCGCAGATTGCCTTGCGAGGCTTTCCACAGGCCCATGATGGTGCGCAGCGTGGTGGTCTTGCCGGCGCCGTTGCGGCCCAGCAGCATGGTCACCTGGCCGGCGGGCACCGTCAGGTCCACGCCGTGCAGGATGTGGTACGCGCCGATGTGCGTGTGCACGTCTTTCAATTCGAGCAGCGGGCGGGTCTCGCCCGCCGGCGTATTCGTGCCTGGGGCGGCGCCCGCGCCGCGCGCTATCGCGCTCATGCCGTCTTCTCCGTCGGGGCCACGCCCAGGTAGGCCTGCTGCACGATGGGCGAGGCGATGACCTCGGCGGGCTCGCCATCGGCCATCAGCCGGCCGTTGTGCAGCACCACGATGCGGTCGGCCAGTTCACGCACCACGTCCATCTTGTGTTCCACCAGCAGGATGGTCTTGCTGCGGTCGTTCTTGATCTCGCGGATCAGATCCAGCACCACCGGCACGTCGTCCACGCTCATGCCGGCGGTGGGTTCGTCGAACATGAACACCTGCGGCTCCAGCGCGATCAGCATGGCGATTTCCAGCTTGCGCTGGTCGCCATGCGGCAGGTCGGCGGCGATGTGGTCGCGCCGGGCGGACAGCCGGGTGCGCTCGAGCAATTCATTGGCGCGCGCGATCAGGGCGCGGTCGTCGTCCCAGGTGCGCCAGAAGCGGATCTGGCGCCAGCCCAGGCCCTGCTGGCGCGATTGCAGCGCCAGCCGGACGTTCTCGTGCACGCTCAGGCGCGGGAACAGCTGCGTCAGCTGGAAGGCCCGGCCCAGGCCCGCATGCATGCGGGCCGGCGCGGACAGTCCGGTCAGGTCGCGGCCGTTCAGCCGCACCGAACCGGCGCTGGCGCGCAGCTGGCCGGAGATCAGGTTGAAGTACGTGGTCTTGCCCGCGCCGTTGGGGCCGACGATGGCCGTCAAGGTGCCGGGCGCGAAGCCGCAACTGACACTGTCGACGGCCACGTGCCCGCCGAAACGGATCGTGAGCGCTTGGGTTTCGAGCATGGGTGGCGATGCGCTAGCGCTTGTTCTGGACGGGCACGTCCATCTGGTCGGGCGTGATCTCGCGCACCAGGTCCTGCACGGCCCAGGGCACCGAGGCGTCGTTCTTGATGCGGAAGTGGTACATCGACTGCATGGCCTGGTGGTCCTGCGGGCGGAACGTCATCTTGCCCTTGGGCGTGTCGAAGCTCATGCCTTCCATGGCCTTGATCAGCGTGTCGGTGTCGGACTTGCCCTGCGTCTTGCTCAGCGCCTGCACGATGGCGATGCCGGCCGACATGCCGCCCGCGGTGAAGAAGTCCGGCGGCTGGCCGAAGCGCTTCTGGTGCTCGGCGACCAGCCAGTCGTTGACCGGATTCTTGGGGATGCCGTAGTAGTAATAGGTGGCGCCTTCCATGCCGGCCAGCGACTTCAGCGGCGTCATTGCAGCCAGCGTGTTGCCGCCGGTGGCGATCTCGATGCCGTAGCGCTTCGGATCCAGGTCCGCGATCTTGAACGGGTTGCCCGCGCCGGCCCAGAGGATGAAGATGATCTTGCGGCCCGGCTTGTCCTTGAGCGCGTCGAACAGGCGCTGCGCGCCGGCGGTGAAGTCGGTGGCGTTGGCAGGCAGGTATTCCTCGTGCACGATCTTGGCGTGCTTCAGGGCGCCCTTGAAGGCCTTCACGCCGTCGCGGCCGAACGCGTAGTCCTGCGCCAGCATGGCGATCGACGTGCCTTCCTGGTCGAAGGCCACGGCGTTGGCGATCGCGTCCTGCGAGGAATTGCGGCCGGTGCGGAAGATGTACTTGTTCCACTTGTCGCCGGTGATCGAATCCGCCACGGCGGGTTCGACCAGCAGGATCTTCTCGTACTCCTCGGCGATGGGCAGCATGGCCAGCGCCACGCCCGAGGACGTGGGGCCGACGGCGATGTCGGCGTTGTCGTCGGCATAGGCCGAGGCCAGCTGCGCGCGCGCCACGTCGGGCTTGCCCTGGTTGTCCTTCTCGATCACGCGGATCTTGCGGCCAGCCACCGTCATCGTGCCTTGCGTGGCGTACTCCAGGCCCAGCATCAGGCCGTTCTGGGTCTGCTTGGCATAGGCTTCGAGCGGGCCGGTCTTGTCGTAGACGTGGGCCACGACGAAGTCCTTGGCCATGGCGGCCGATTGCATGCACAGGCCGGCTATCGCGGCCAGCAATACGCGTTTCATCATGGTTGTCTCCTAATGCGCGGGGGCGGGCGCCGCCGCGTGATCCGGTTGAGCCAGGAACTGCCTGACGGCGTTGATCTGCGGCGCGACGTTCAGCGCCGGGGCGTGGCCGCAGTCGGGGAAGTCGATGCGCTGCGCGCGCGGCCCGCGCTGGGTCATCGCGTGCGCCACGTCGGGCAGCAGCAGGTCGGAATCGGCGCCGCGCAGCAGCAGCAGCGGCATGCGCAGGCTGTCGTAGCCCTCCCAGCGTTCGTAGTCGCCGGGGTGGTGGCTGAACTGGCCGACGATGGCAGGGTCGTAGTGCGCGGTGACGCGGCCGTCGGGCAGGCGCCGTACCGAGGTCTCGGCCATGCGGCGCCACTGTTCGTCGCTCTGCCAGCCATAGGGCTTGTAGGCGGCGCGCAGCCAGGCTTCGAGTTCGGTCACGGTATCGAACGCCGGCGGCTGGCCGGCGTAGGCCAGGATCCGGTCGATCGCGGGCTGCGGCAGCGTGGGGCCGATGTCGTTCACCACCAGGTGCGAGATGCGGTCGCGCAGCGTGGTGGCGGCCGCGTGCATGCCGGTGGCGCCGCCCATGGACGTGCCGACCCAGCGCAGGCGCGCCAGGCCCAGCCCGTCGGCCAGCGCGCGCGCCAGCCGGGCGTAGAAGTCCAGGCGGTATTCGGCGGCGGGGTCCGGGCTCCACTGCGACAGGCCGCGGCCGATGGCATCGGGACAGATGATGCGATAGTCGCCGGCCAGCGCCTGCGCCAGCTCGTCGAAGTCGCGGCCGGTGCGGGCCAGGCCGTGCCACATGATGACGGGCGGCGCGTCGGGCGCGCCCCATTCCACATAATGCAGTTCCCGGCCCTCGCAGCGCAGGTAGCGCGAGGCCGGCGTATGACGGGCGGCCTGTGCGGTCGCTTGAGTCATGGTCTCCTCCCGGATGTTCCAGGTTGTTGTGTGCTTATCCGGCTGACTATAGACTTGCGCCAGGCGCGTCCACAATGCGTCCGCCGCCCCGCAGCAGGGTGGATCAAGAATATGTAGACGCAAGATCAATTTGCGCCATTTCCCGCGTAAGGAGACCGCGCCATGCCGGACACGGAATTCGCCATTTCGGCCGATGCCGGCGCCGAACGCCACGATCGCTGGCGCGAGGCGCTGGCCGACGCCTTCGGCCCGTTCGAGGTGCACCACGGCAAGCCGGCGCAGTTCGCCGGCCACGTGCGCTACGCGCGCCGCGCCAGCCTGCAGTTCAACGATCTGCACTATCAGGGGCAGCGGCTGGAGCGCACCGCCGGCAATGTGTCGCGCCTGGACCAGGAGTTCTACACCTTCGGCCTGCCGCTGTCCGGCCCGCTGGCGGTGGTGCAGCAGGGCAGGGAGTTCCAGGTCGAGCCGGGCTGCGTGTACCTGATGAACCAGAGCCTGCCCTACCAGGCCACCGCGCTGGGGGCGGCCGGTTACCGCAGCCTGAGCGTGTCGTTTCCGCGCAGCGCGCTGTCGCAGCGCGATTCGCGCATCGGCGCGTTCCACAAGCTGCGCATCGACGACGGTTCGCCGCGAGGCGCCATGCTGGCCAGCTACATGGACCATCTGTTCAAGGGCATGGACGGCTGGTCGGACGGGGAAGTCGCTGAATTGGGCGAGCGGCTGATCGACCTGATCGCGCTGTTCATGGTGCAGGACGGGCAGGCGCAGGCCTCGGCGTCCGACAGCAGCGTGACGCTGGCGCATCGGCAGCGGGCGCTGGCCTACATGCGCCAGCATCTGGCCGATCCGGATCTGTCGCCGCAGCGGGTGGCCGACGGCTGCGGCCTGTCGGTGGCGTACCTGCACCGGATCCTGCGCGCCGGCGGAACGTCGGCCGAGGCCTTCATCTTCGAGGAGCGGCTGGAACGGTGCCGCGAACTGCTGCTCAACCCGCTGCATCGCCATCGCAGCATCGCCGAGCTCGCATATCAGGCGGGGTTTTCGCATCCCTCGCACTTCAGCCGGCTGTTCAAGCGCCGTTTCGGCATGACGCCGCGGGATTGGCGGGCCCGGTCCTGAAGGGCCGGTCCTGGCCAAAACATTCAATTCCTTGATTGATCGTGTATCGGGCCGATGGTATGTTGGCCGGATGAGCACGTCCGCAACTTCTTCACCTTCCTCCGCCCAGCGTTTCGAGGCGCTGGCCGAGATCGCCAAGACCCTGGGCCATGCCCACCGGCTGGTCCTGCTGGAACACGTGGCCCAGGGCGAGCGCGCGGTGGAACGGCTGTCCGAACTATCCGGGCTGACCGTCGCCAATACATCCCAGCATCTGCAGCACCTGCGCCGCGCCGGCCTGGTGCAGACGCGCCGCGACGGCAAGCGCGTGCTGTACCGGCTGGGCGATGGCCCCATCGCCGCGCTGCTGGCCGCCCTGGGCGCCTGCGCCGAGCATCAGCACGCCGAAATGCGCGAGGTCATCGCCGACAGCATCCACCAGCGGGAACGGCTGGACGGCGTGTCGATCACCGAACTGGTTGGCTTGCTGAAGGCCGAGAGCGTGACGCTGCTGGACGTGCGCCCGGCCGAGGAGTTCGCGCTCGGCCACCTGCCCGGCGCGGTCAACATCCCCGCCGAGGAACTGGAGCGCCGCCTGGGCGACCTGCCGGCCGGCGCCGAGATCGTGGCCTATTGCCGCGGGCCGTACTGCGTGTTGTCCAGCGAGGCGGTGACAGCGCTGCGGGCCCGCGGCATGCAGGCCCGCAGGCTGGAGGCCGGCTTCCCCGAATGGAAGGCCGCCGGCCTGCGGGTGGAGTCGCCCGACTAAGGCTTGTACTGCGTGACGCTCAGCACCGGCCCTTCGGCGCCGCTGGCCGGATCGAACTCGCAGATATCGAGCGACACGCCCGCAGTCGTGTAGCCGTAGGTTGCGATCTGTTTGGCGCGCGTGAACACGTACTGGTTCGACGGTGTGTCCCGCTGGTCGATGACGACGCCGGTGCCCAGGTGCAGGTTGCGCACGCGGAACCAGCCCGTACCCGATTGCGGCGGATTCCAGCTGACCGACACGTCTTCCAACGGCTGCCATTGCACGGTCGGGGCAGACGGCGGCGCCATCGTCGCCCAGACCGGCGCCGCGTCGGCCAGGTCGCCGTTCAGCGCCATCATCCGGCCCATTTCGTCGGCCGCCGCGTGGTAGGCCGAGGGCACCGGGTGCACCCAGCCGATCTGCGGCATTTCGTTCCAGTAGTCGTAGGCGAAGGCCGCGCCCGGCACCCAGGTGCCCACGTATATCGCCGGATCGGCGCGCGCCACGTTCACCAGCGCGTCGCGCACGGCCTTGTATTGCAGCGCAGTGCCTTCGCGCGGCGGAATCCCGTAGTAGGCGCGCAGATGCGGTTGCAGCCACAGCTTGAGCTGGGGGTTGCCGCCGTAGTCGCGCACCGTGGCGTGGATCGCCGTCAGCGCCGTGGCGGCCGCCGCGAGGATGGCGTCGCGCTGCGCCGGGTACTGGAAAATGGCGTCCGGCTCCACGCCGCCCGACCACATCATGTGCGTGAGCGGCACGCCCAGCGCCGCGATGCGCGGCTGGATGGCGAGCAGGTTGGGGCCGGGCACCGATTGCGTGTCGTCCCACCAGTAGCTGGTGCTGTACAGCAGGTCCGCGCTGGTGCGCGACAGGTGCGAGCCGCCGACCGTCAGGTTCACCGGCAGGATCTGCGCGATGTGCAGGCCGGCCGCCTGCGCCATGGCGCGACGCAGCGTGGCGGCGGCGACGCTGGACTTGCGGCCCGCGACGCCGGTGGTGCCGGGATTGCTCAGGTCCGACAGATCGGAGAAGTAGCCGCCTGTGTACGACGTGCCGGCCATGCCGACCACGGCCTGCGCCCAGCTGTTGTCCTGCACCGCCATGCCGGCGGACAGGGCCGAGGGATCGCTTTCGTAGCCGTTGGCCGCCACTTCGGTCACGCGCCAGACCAGGTAGGCGGGCGGGAAGCCGAAATCGGCCACGCCATCGTCGACGGGATAGAAGCAGTGGGCCTGGCCGCCGGGCACCTCGTAGCGGCGCAACACTTGCGCGCCCATGCCGTCCAGGATCTCGACGCGGTATTTCGCCACCGCCACCGATGCGGCGCTGGCGCGTTGCCAGTCCAGCCGTACATCGCCCCAGCTGTTGACGCGCGCGTTCAACGCCGTCGGCGGCAGGGCAGGCTCCACGCCGCCAATGCGCTGGATCAGCGCCGCGTCCAGGTAGTTGGGGCCGTCGAACACGTGCACCGGATCCAGATGCGCATAGGCCTGCAGCTGCGCTTGGTATTCGGCCGCCGTGGCGGGCATGAAGTAGGCGCCGCCGGGCGTGGGGTTCGGACGGAAGGCCTCGGCGATCATCTCGGTCTTCGGGTGCCGCGCGCGGATCAGGTCGAAGCGGGCCAGCGCCTGCTGCGGCGTCGCGCCGTGCGCGCCCACGCCGTCCTGGAACAGGATGGTCACGTCCTGCGGGATGAACGAGTCCAGCCATTGCGCGGCGGCCGCGTCGTCGACGCCGGCGCCGTAGTAGACCGACACGTACAGGGGGCGCGGCAGCTTGGACCAGATGGCGCCGAAGTCGGCGGGCGCGGCGGTGTAGGTGGGATCGATCTCCACCGGGAAATAGAAGCCGGCGGCGTTGGACGGGTATGACAGCGTGCCGAACTTCTGCGCCAGGTCGGCCAGTTCGTGGATGCGGGCGCGGGCCTGGGTCTCGTCGGACAGGCCCGGCGTGCCGATGATCATGCGCCGCCCCCAGGGCCGGGTGGCGATGTCCGCCAGGTCCAGCTGGCTGCCGTGCAGCGGCAGCCAGGGATTGGGGATGAAGGAGCTGCCGTTGACGGCCACCCATTGGAAGATCGTCGTGCCCACGCCCAGACGGTCCCATTGGCGGCGGACGTCCACGTTGGACGCCCAGGCTTGCCAGAACATGGACGCGGCCCGGGGCGCGGGAACGGAGGTAGAGGGAACGGAAGTGCTGGTCTGCATGAGAGCCTCGTTCGGATGATGGAAAGGAACATGCCCGTCCGCCGTTCCGACGCGCGTGTGGACGCAGTCGGGTTGGGAGGTCGCGGCGGGAGGAGTCCGCGGCCCGCGACGCAAAAAAGCCCGCGTGCGTGGTCGCAGGCGGGCGATGTCGGGACGGAAGGAGGGCGGGGAGCGGCGCGCGAGAGCGCCGTGACGGGCCAGGCGCAAGACGCAATGGCCCCGAGGAATTGTCTCACCGGCGCTCGCAGATCATGCCGGCCGCATGTCGCACCCGGCGCGCCGGGGCCACAAGGCTAACGGGCTCCCGAAGGAGCCCGTTGCCTCATTCCGGCTGGCGCCGGAACACGCTCAGATGTGCGTGATGTACTTCGTGACCAGGTAGCCGTCGAAGGTTTCCAGGCCGCCTTCGCTGCCGATGCCGCTGTCCTTGATGCCGCCGAACGGCGTCTCGGCCAGCGCGCTGCCGAAGTGGTTGATGTTGACCATGCCGGCTTCCAGGCCGTTGGAGACCTTGGTGGCGGTCTTCAGCGAATTGGTGAAGACATAGGACGACAGGCCGAACGGCAGGCTGTTGGCGCGCTTGAGCACTTCGTCGGTGTCGCTGAAGCGCACCACCGGCGCCACCGGGCCGAAGGGTTCCTCGGTCATCAGCATGGCGTTGTCGGGCAGGTCGGTGACCACGGTGGGGGCGAAGAAGAAGCCCTTGCGGTCCAGCGCGCCGCCGCCGACGACGACCTTGCCGCCGTGCTTCTGGGCATCCTCGACGAAGGCCGCCATGGCCGGCACGCGGCGCTCGTGCGCCAGCGGGCCCATGTCGGTGCCGGCTTCCAGGCCGTCGCCGACCTTGACGTTCTTCAGCACGTCGGTGAAGCGCGCCAGGAACTGCTCGTAGGCGCCGTTCTGCACGTAGAAGCGGGTGGGCGACACGCAGACCTGGCCGGCGTTGCGGATCTTGAACTTGGCCAGCATCTCGGCGGCGCGGTCGATGTCGGCGTCGTCGAACACCAGCACCGGCGAATGGCCGCCCAGTTCCATGGTGACGCGCTTCATGTGCGCGCCGGCCAGCGCGGCCAGCTGCTTGCCCACCGGCACCGAGCCGGTGAAGGACACCTTGCGCACGATGGGCGAGCGGATCAGGTAGTCGGAGATCTTGGCGGGCTCGCCCCAGACGATGTTCAGGCAGCCCTTGGGCAGGCCGGCCTCGTGGAACATGCGCGCGATCGCCATGACGGCGGACGGCGAATCCTCGGGCCCCTTGAGCACCACGGTGCAGCCCGCGCCCAGCGCGGCGGCGATCTTGCGGATGGCCTGGTTGTAGGGGAAGTTCCAGGGCGTGAAGGCGGCGCACACACCGATGGGCTCGCGCACCACGATCTGGCGCACGTCCGGGTTGCGCGGCGGGATCACGCGGCCGTAGATGCGGCGGCATTCCTCGGCGTGCCAGTCGGCGTGCTCGGCGCAGGACGAGACTTCGCCCACGGCCTCGGCCAGCGGCTTGCCCTGGTCCAGGGTCATGTTGCGGCCGATTTCCTTGGCGCGCTCGCGCGACAGCTGGGCGACCTTGCGCAGGATGGCGGAACGGTCCATGGGAGAGGATTTCTTCCAGGACTCGAAGGCGCGCTGGGCCGCGGCGAGCGCGCGGTCCAGGTCGGCTTCGGTGGCGTGGGGCAGCTGGCCGAGCACTTCGAGCGTGGCCGGGTTGATGACGTCCTGGGTGCGCCTGCCCTCGCCGGCGAGGAATTCGCCGTCGATATACAGCGCCAACTGTTCATACATGCCTGTCGTTCCTTGCGAAATGGGGTGGGGGCGTGAAGTTTGTCCGTGCCAGTCTAAACCAGCTTGTACGGCAAGGGGAGGACCAGTTTCGAGCGGCGGACTGGGGCCAATCCGTGCTTTCCAACCCTTGCGCCGCCGCAGGCGGGTGGACACAATGAGGGCACCATTGGCTGTCCGCACCCGATATCCACCGTGCAACCCGTCGACAAGAATCCGTCCAGCATCTACTCCCGGATTTTTTTCCGCTTCATCGACTGGCTGCGCCATCGCATCGCTCTGTCGTCACTGGTAGGCGACCACCCCATCTTCGACAACGGGCAGTTTCCCTGGGTCGCCGCCCTGGAGGCGCAGACCCCCGGCATCCGCGCCGAATTGCTGGAACTCCTTTCAGAGCGCGATCATCTTCCGTCTTTTCACGAGATTTCCCCCGATGTCGGCATGATCACGTCGGATAACCAGTGGAAGACCTTCGTCTTCATGGGCTACGGCCTGCGGTCGGACCGCAACCTGCGGCGCTGTCCGGCCACGGCCCGGGCGCTGGGCGCCATCCCCGGCCTGCGCACCGCCTTCTTCTCGATCCTGGAGCCGGGCAAGCGCATTCCGTTGCACACCGGTCCCTACAACGGCGTGCTGCGGCTGCATCTGGGCCTGGTCGTGCCGGAACCCGCCGAGCAGTGCTGGATCGAGGTCGGCGGCCAGCGCTACAGCTGGCGCGAGGGCCGGGCGGTGGTGTTCGACGATCTGTATCCCCACCAGGTCCATAACGACACCGATGGCGTGCGCGCCGTCCTGTTCGTGGATTTCGAGCGGCCGTGCCGCGCGCCGGTGAAGTGGCTGAACCGGCTGGTGCTGATGGCGGCGCCGTTCACCGACGAGATCCGCCGGGGCAAGGTCAACCACGATGCCTGGGAACGGGACTACTACGGCAAGAAGCAGGGGCGCGGCTGAATGCCCGGGGGCCGGTCCGCAAGAGGCGGGCGCGCGGCCTGGCCAATGGCTCGGGCGATGGTGGCGTGGTTAGTTTTCCACAGGCGCCACCGGGGGAATGCGCAATATTTCAACAAAGCACTTGCACGCGGATTCCAAGCGCGATAGAATGGTCAGCTTTCCCAGATTGTCGATTTGCCTGCCGGCTCGATATCGGGCGTTGCTCTGGTAGCGAACAGCTACGGAGCGATGCGCGCAAAGGCAGGAACTTCGCGAAAAGGGCCAGGAAGGGAACTTCGGGGATGAGCCCCGGTCGTACCGACCCAGCCGGAACGCGAAGCAGGCAAGTCAGGCGTGTTGGGGGAATACCCGCAGGATTTCAACCCAGGGTCGTTGCGTTGCAAGCCGTCGATTGTGCAGTGTGCAAACACAGCCAACTCGGCGCTAAAGCAGGGCGGCTGACCTGACGGGACCAAAACTGGCAGGAATTGCAGAGTTCCTAGGGGGAAAACCCCGGGAAAACCGTATTTCCAGTTAAGTTGGAACAGGAAAAATCATGATCCAAATGCAGACCACGCTGGACGTGGCCGATAACACTGGTGCGCGTCACGTCATGTGCATTAAGGTGCTCGGTGGCTCCAAGCGCCGTTATGCCGGCATCGGCGACATCATCAAGGTGAGCGTCAAGGATGCGGCCCCGCGCGGACGCGTCAAGAAAGGCGAAATTTACAATGCCGTGGTGGTTCGTACCGCCAAGGGCGTGCGCCGTAAGGACGGTTCGCTGATCCGTTTCGGTGGCAATGCCGCCGTGTTGCTCAACGCCAAGCTGGAGCCCATCGGCACCCGCATCTTCGGACCCGTTACGCGTGAACTGCGTACCGAGAAGTTCATGAAGATCGTGTCGCTGGCCCCGGAAGTGCTGTAAGGAGCCCCGCGATGAACAACATCCGTAAAGGCGACGAAGTCATCGTCCTGACCGGTCGCGACAAGAAGCGTCGCGGCACCGTGCTGGCCCGCGTCGATGCCGACCACGTCCTGGTCGAAGGCGTCAACGTCGTCAAGAAGCACATGAAAGCCAACCCGATGGCCAACAACCCGGGCGGAATCGTCGAAAAGACCATGCCGATCCACATCTCGAACGTCGCGCTGTTCAACCCGGCCACCGGCCGTGGCGATCGCGTTGGCGTCCAAGAAGTCGACGGTCGCAAGGTCCGCGTGTTCCGTTCCAATGGTGCCGTTGTCGGCGCCAAGGCGTAAGGGGCGACAGACATGTCTCGTTTGCAAGATTTCTACAAGAGCAAGGTCGCTGGCGACCTGCAAGCCAAGTTTGGCTACAAGAGCGTGATGGAAGTGCCCCGCATCACCAAGATCACCCTGAACATGGGTGTCTCGGAAGCGGTCTCCGATAAGAAAGTTATCGAGCACGCCGTCTCGGACCTGACCAAGATCGCTGGCCAAAAGCCCGTGGTGACGAAGACCAAGAAGGCTATCGCCGGCTTCAAGATCCGCGAAAACTACCCG
Organism: Achromobacter sp. Marseille-Q0513; assembly: GCF_018195695.1. NCBI lineage: Bacteria > Pseudomonadati > Pseudomonadota > Betaproteobacteria > Burkholderiales > Alcaligenaceae > Achromobacter > Achromobacter sp. Marseille-Q0513. The sequence continues at coordinate 21,701 of NZ_JAGTJY010000052.1, forward strand.
ATCGGTTGCATGGTCACGCTGCGCGGTCAACGCATGTACGAATTCCTGGATCGCCTGGTGGCGGTTGCGCTGCCTCGCGTGCGCGACTTCCGCGGTATCTCGGGTCGCGCGTTCGACGGCCGTGGCAACTACAACATCGGGGTGAAAGAGCAGATCATTTTCCCCGAAATCGAGTACGACAAGATCGACGCGCTGCGTGGGCTGAACATCAGCATCACCACTTCCGCGAAGACCGACGAAGAAGCCAAGGCGCTGCTGACCGCCTTCAGCTTCCCGTTCCGTAACTAAGGGGCTGATGACGTGGCTAAACTTTCCCTCATCAATCGCGACATCAAGCGCGCCAAGCTGGCTGACAAGTTCGCCGCCAAGCGCGCTGAGTTGAAGTCGATCATCGACGACCAGTCGAAGACCGACGAAGAACGTTACCAAGCTCGGCTCAAGCTGCAACAGCTGCCGCGCAATGCCAACCCGACGCGTCAACGTAACCGTTGCGTGGTCACCGGTCGTCCGCGCGGCGTGTTCCGCAAGTTCGGCCTGACCCGCCACAAACTGCGTGAAATGGCGATGAAGGGTGAAATCCCCGGCATCACCAAGGCCAGCTGGTAGGAGAAAGAATATGAGCATGAGCGATCCCATCGCCGATATGCTGACCCGCATTCGCAATGCGCAGCAAGTGGACAAAGTTACGGTGAGCATGCCCTCCTCGAAGCTGAAGGCGGCTATCGCCGGCGTGCTGAAGGACGAGGGCTACATCGACGGCTTCGAAGTCAAGGGCACCCAGGCCAAGCCTGAGCTCGAGATCACCCTGAAGTACTACGCTGGCCGTCCGGTCATCGAGCGCATCGAACGCGTTTCGCGTCCCGGCCTGCGCATCTACAAGGGCCGCACCAGCATTCCTCAGGTCATGAACGGCCTGGGCGTGGCTATCGTGTCGACCTCGCGTGGCGTCATGACGGACCGCAAGGCCCGCGCCAATGGCGTCGGCGGCGAAGTGCTGTGCTACGTGGCCTAAGGAGAAATTCGAATGTCACGTATCGCTAAATATCCGGTCGAACTGCCGAAGGGTGTTGAAGCCAGCATCCAGCAGGATCAGATCACCGTCAAGGGCCCGCTGGGCACCTTGACCCAAGCCCTGACTGGCGACGTCGCGGTCGCGTTGGACAACGGCAAGCTGACGTTTGTCGCCGCCAACGAAACCCGCCACGCCAACGCCATGTCGGGTACCGTGCGCGCGCTGGTGGCCAACATGGTCAACGGCGTGAGCAAGGGCTTCGAGCGCAAGCTGACCCTGGTGGGCGTGGGTTACCGCGCCTCGATCCAAGGCGACGCCGTTAAGCTGCAGCTCGGTTTCTCGCACGACGTTCTGCACAAGTTGCCGGCCGGCATCAAGGCCGAATGCCCCACCCAGACGGAAATCGTCATCAAGGGCTCCAACAAGCAGGTCGTCGGCCAGGTGGCCGCTGAACTCCGCGCGTACCGCGAACCCGAACCCTACAAGGGCAAGGGCGTGCGTTACTCGGACGAACGCGTCGTCATCAAAGAAACCAAGAAGAAATAACGGCGCACGCAAGGACGAATCATGGACAAAAAAGTTTCCCGTTTGCGTCGTGCGGTTCCGACCCGCCGGAAGATCACCGAGCTGCGCGTTCATCGCCTCTCGATTTTCCGCTCGAACCAGCACATCTACGCCAACATCATTTCGCCGGAAGGCGATCGCGTTCTGGTCAGCGCCTCGACGGTGGAAGCCGAAGTGCGTGCGCAGCTGGCTGGCCAAACCGGCCAAGGCGGCAACAAGGCCGCCGCCACGCTGGTTGGCAAGCGCGTGGCCGAAAAGGCCAAGGCTGCCGGTATCGAACTGGTCGCTTTCGATCGCTCGGGCTTTCGTTACCATGGCCGCGTGAAAGCGCTGGCCGACGCCGCGCGTGAAGCCGGCCTGAAGTTCTAAGCGAGGATCTGTCAAATGGCTAAAGTACAAGGCAAGAACGCCGCGGAAAAAGAGAACGATGACGGCCTGCGCGAGAAGATGATCGCGGTCAACCGCGTCAGCAAGGTCGTGAAGGGTGGTCGCACCATGAGCTTCGCCGCGCTGACCGTGGTTGGCGATGGCGACGGCCGCGTCGGCATGGGCAAGGGCAAGGCGCGTGAAGTGCCGGTGTCGGTCCAGAAGGCGATGGAACAGGCCCGCCGCGGCATGTTCAAGGTTGCGCTGAAGAACGGCACGCTGCACCACACCGTGGTCGGCAAGCATGGCGCCGCTACCGTGCTGATTTCGCCCGCTGCTGAAGGTACCGGCGTGATCGCCGGCGGCCCGATGCGCGCTATTTTCGAAGTGATGGGTGTGCGTAACGTGGTTGCCAAGAGCCTGGGCTCGAGCAACCCCTACAACATGGTTCGCGCCACGTTGAATGGCCTGCGCGCCTCCCTGACCCCGGCGGATGTTGCTGCCAAGCGCGGCAAGACCGTCGAAGAGATCCTGGGGTAAATCATGGCTCAGAAGCAGATCAAAGTGACCCTCGTGCGCTCCGTGATCGGTACCAAGCAATCGCACCGTGACACGGTTCGCGGTCTGGGCTTGGGCCGTATCAACAGCAGCCGCGTGCTGGTCGATACGCCCGAGGTGCGTGGGATGATCCGTAAGGTGGATTATCTCGTTTCCGTCTCGGAAGCCTAAGGAATCACCATGTCGGATATGCAACTCAATACGCTGAAGCCCGCTGAGGGCAGCAAGCACGCCAAGCGCCGCGTCGGCCGTGGCATCGGTTCGGGTCTGGGTAAGACCGCCGGCCGTGGTCACAAGGGTCAGAAGTCGCGCTCGGGCGGTTTCCATAAGGTTGGCTTCGAAGGCGGTCAGATGCCGCTGCAGCGTCGCCTGCCCAAGCGCGGTTTCACGCCGCTGGGCCAGCACCTGTACGCCGAAGTGCGTCTGTCGGAACTGCAAGCCGTGCCCGTCGACGAAATCGACGTGCAAGTGCTGAAGGCCGCTGGCGTGATTGGCCAGGCGGTTCGTTTCGCCAAGGTCATCAAGTCGGGTGAAATCTCGCGCAAGGTTGTGCTCAAGGGCATTTCCGCGACGGCCGGCGCTCGCGCCGCCATCGAAGCCGCGGGCGGCTCGCTTGCCTGATCACGAGGTGACGAGTGGCTAACGCGCAGGCATTGGGCAAAACCGGAGCACGGTACGGCGACCTAAAGCGCCGCCTCGTGTTCCTGGTGCTCGCCCTGGTGGTTTACCGTTTGGGTACACACATCCCCGTGCCGGGCATCAACCCGGATGCGCTGGCGGACCTGTTCCGCCAGAACCAGGGCGGGATCCTGGGCCTGTTCAACATGTTCTCGGGCGGGGCGCTCTCGCGCTTCTCGATTTTTGCCCTGGGGATCATGCCGTACATTTCGGCATCCATCATCATGCAGCTGATGTCTGTGGTGGTGCCGTCGCTGGAAGCGCTCAAGAAAGAGGGCGAAGCCGGTCGTCGGAAGATCACCCAATACACCCGCTACGGCACGGTCGTGCTGGCGCTGGTGCAGGCTGTGGGCATTTCGGTTGCGCTTGAGTCCCAGCAGGGACTGGTGATCGATCCGGGCATGCTGTTCCGCTTCACGACCGTCGTGACCCTGGTCACCGGCACCATGTTCGTCATGTGGCTGGGTGAGCAGATCACGGAACGCGGTCTGGGCAACGGGATTTCGATCCTGATCTTCGCCGGTATCGTTGCGGGTCTGCCCGCCGCGCTGGCCGCGCTGCTGGATCTGGTTCGCACCAACTCGATGTCTGTGCTGTCTGCGCTGTTCATCGTGGCTCTGGTGGTGCTGGTGACCGCTTTTGTGGTGTTCGTGGAACGCGGACAGCGCAAGATCACGGTCAACTACGCCAAGCGCCAGGTCGGCAACAAGGTCTACGGCGGGCAAAGCTCGCACCTGCCCTTGAAGCTGAACATGGCTGGGGTGATTCCGCCGATCTTCGCGTCGTCGATCATCCTGTTCCCGGCCACGATCACGAGCTGGTTTTCCAGCAGCGAGAACATGCGCTGGCTTAGCGACCTGGCTGCGGCCCTGTCGCCTCGTCAACCGCTCTACATCACGCTGTACTCGGTCGCGATTATTTTCTTCTGCTTTTTCTACACGGCTCTGGTGTTCAACAGCCGCGAAACGGCGGACAACCTGAAGAAGAGCGGCGCATTCGTTCCGGGCATCCGTCCGGGTGAACAAACGGCGCGCTACATCGACAAGATCCTGATGCGTTTGACGCTCGCAGGTGCCATCTACATCACGTTGGTGTGCCTGTTGCCGGAATTCTTGGTGATGCGCTGGAATGTGCCCTTCTACTTCGGTGGTACGTCCCTGCTGATCATTGTGGTGGTGACGATGGATTTCATGGCGCAGGTTCAGGCCTACATGATGTCTCACCAGTACGACTCGTTGCTCAAGAAGGCTAACTTCAAGGGCGCGGGTTTGCCGATGCGGTAAGCAAAAGAATGTCCAAGGACGACGTCATTCAGATGCAAGGCGAGGTTCTTGAGAACCTCCCCAACGCGACATTTCGCGTCAAGCTCGAAAACGGCCACGTGGTGTTGGGCCATATTTCCGGCAAGATGCGTATGCATTACATCCGGATCCTGCCGGGTGACAAGGTCACAGTGGAGCTCACGCCCTATGACCTGACGCGGGCCAGGATTGTGTTCCGCTCCAAGTGAGCGGATACGGATTACGGAAAATTAGGAGTCAACCATGAAAGTAATGGCATCGGTTAAGCGGATCTGCCGCAACTGCAAAGTTATCAAACGTCACGGCGTCGTGCGTGTCATCTGCACCGACCCGCGTCATAAGCAGCGTCAAGGCTAACCCGGGTTAGCGACTACGCAACGGATTTATTCAAGGAACAGTCATGGCCCGTATTGCTGGCATTAACATTCCGCCGCAACAGCACGCCGAGATCGGCCTGACCGCCATTTTTGGCATCGGTCGTACCCGCGCTCGCAAGATCTGCGAATCGGCGAACGTCCCGTTTGACAAAAAGGTCAAGGATCTGACCGACGCTGAACTGGAACGCGTCCGCGAACACGTTGGTTTGTTCACGGTTGAAGGCGACCTGCGTCGTGAAGTGCAGCTCTCGATCAAGCGTTTGATCGACCTGGGAACCTACCGCGGCATGCGCCACAAGCGCGGCCTGCCCGTGCGCGGCCAGCGCACTCGCACCAACGCTCGCACCCGCAAGGGACCGCGTCGTGCTGCTGCGTCCCTGAAGAAATAATCGAGGAACTGGATTATGGCGAAAGCTTCCACCAGCGGCGCTTCGCGCGTGCGCAAAAAGGTCAAGAAGAACGTCTCGGACGGCATCGCGCACGTTCACGCTTCGTTCAACAACACCATCATCACCATCACCGACCGTCAGGGCAACGCGCTGTCGTGGGCCACGTCGGGCGGTGCTGGCTTCAAGGGCTCGCGTAAGTCGACCCCGTTCGCCGCGCAGGTCGCCGCTGAAACGGCTGGCCGCGTTGCGCTGGAATACGGCATCAAGACGCTGGAAGTGCGCATCAAGGGCCCCGGCCCCGGCCGTGAATCGTCGGTCCGCGCCCTGAACGCGCTGGGCATCAAGATCTCGAGCATCGCCGACATCACGCCCGTTCCGCACAACGGCTGCCGTCCGCCGAAGCGTCGTCGTATCTAAAGGGAATCCACATGGCACGTTATATTGGACCCAAATGCAAGCTCTCGCGCCGCGAGGGTACTGACCTGTTCCTGAAGAGCGCCCGTCGCTCGCTGGATTCCAAGTGCAAGCTGGATTCCAAGCCTGGCCAACACGGCCGCACTTCGGGCGCCCGCACTTCCGACTACGGCCTGCAGCTGCGCGAAAAGCAAAAGCTCAAGCGCATGTACGGCGTGCTGGAAAAGCAATTCCGCAAGTACTTCGCTGAAGCCGAGCGTCGCCGTGGCAACACCGGCGAAACGCTGATCCAGCTGCTGGAATCGCGCCTGGACAACGTCGTCTACCGCATGGGCTTCGGCTCGACCCGCGCCGAAGCTCGCCAGCTGGTGAGCCACCGCGCCGTCGAACTGAACGGCCACACCGCCGACATCGCTTCGATGCTGGTCAAGGCTGGCGACGTCATCACGATCCGCGAAAAGGCCAAGAAGCAAGGCCGTATCAAGGAATCGCTCGACCTGGCCAACAGCATCGGCATCCCCCAGTGGGTGGAAGTCGACGCCGCCAAGATGACCGGCACGTTCAAGTCGGCCCCCGATCGCGCTGACGTCGCTCGCGACATCAACGAATCGATGGTCGTGGAACTGTACTCGCGTTAATCGCCGGCCTGGAGCCGCCACGCGCCACCTTCGCAGGCGCATCGGCGGTTCCCTGCGACACGTCTGCAAGTCCCGCAGCAGCCCGCTACGCCGTTTTCGGCGCAGCGGGCTTTGCGGTAGTAAAGGGCCGCGTTCTTCGCGCCCCGTTTTTCAAGTTTCACCCTGTCCATCAGCCTTATCGGTGTAACGAGCCGAGGGTATTGAAAAGGAACAAAATCGATGTCCACTCAAGGTTTCCTGAAGCCGCGCTCCATTGAAGTCGAACCGGTCGGCACCCACCATGCCAAGATCGTGATGGAGCCGTTCGAGCGTGGCTACGGTCACACGCTGGGCAACGCCCTGCGCCGCATCCTGCTGTCCTCGATGACCGGCTACGCGCCGACCGAAGTGCAGATGACCGGCGTGGTGCACGAATACTCGACCATCCCGGGCGTTCGCGAAGATGTCGTCGACATCCTGCTGAACCTGAAGGGCGTGGTCTTCAAGCTGCACAACCGCGACGAAGTCACCCTGGTCCTGCGCAAGACCGGCGCCGGCACCGTGCTGGCCAGCGACATCGAGCTGCCGCACGACGTCGAGATCATCAATCCCGGCCACGCCATCTGCAACCTGACGGATGCCGGCAAGCTGGAAATGCAGATCAAGGTCGAAAAGGGCCGCGGCTACGTGCCGGGCAACGTGCGCGCGCTGTCGGAAGACCGTACCCACACCATCGGCCGCATCGTGCTGGACGCTTCGTTCAGCCCGGTCCGTCGCGTCAGCTACGCCGTTGAAAGTGCCCGCGTGGAACAGCGCACCGATCTGGACAAGCTGGTCCTGGACATCGAAACCAACGGCGTGATCTCGCCCGAGGAAGCGGTGCGCCAGTCGGCCCGCATCCTGATGGACCAGATCTCGGTCTTCGCCGCCCTGGAAGGTGCTGGCGATTCCTACGAAGCCCCGGTCCGCGGCACGCCGCAGATCGACCCGGTCCTGCTGCGTCCGGTCGACGACCTGGAACTGACCGTGCGTTCGGCCAACTGCCTGAAGGCCGAAAACATCTACTACATCGGCGACCTGATCCAGCGTACCGAGAACGAACTGCTCAAGACCCCGAACCTGGGCCGCAAGTCGCTCAACGAGATCAAGGAAGTGCTGGCCGCACGCGGCCTGACGCTGGGCATGAAGCTCGAAAACTGGCCCCCGCTGGGCCTGGAGCGTCCCTAAGCATCACCCGGGCGGCGCGCCGCAAGGCATGCTGCCCGCAACGCCCGGCCGGTTGGCCGGGCGGTTTGCGAAATCGTCGTAAAATGCACCGTTTTTCACCGGACCGCGGCCTGATTGCAGGTTGATAGAAGAGCCGGCAACCCGATGGCGGAAACGCCGTCTTTAGATTCAAAGGAAACTTATCATGCGTCACGGTAATGGCTTGCGTAAGCTCAACCGCACCAGCAGTCACCGTCTTGCCATGTTCCGCAACATGGCCGTTTCGCTGATCACTCACGAAGCGATCAAGACCACGCTGCCGAAGGCGAAAGAATTGCGCCGCGTCATCGAACCCCTGATCACGCTGGGCAAGGAGCCCACGCTCGCGAACAAGCGTCTGGCTTTTGCCCGTCTGCGCGATCGCGACGCCGTGGTGAAGCTCTTCGCCGAAATCGGTCCGCGCTACGCGAACCGCAACGGCGGCTACACCCGCGTGCTGAAGATGGGCTTCCGTCAAGGCGACAACGCTCCCATGGCTTTCATGGAGCTGGTCGACCGTCCGGAAGTCGATGAAGCCGCTGAAGACAGCGCCGCCGAATAAGTTGTAGGCGGTAGCGATAAGCGACAAGGGCAGGTCTTCGGACCTGCCCTTGTTTTTTGTGCGCGGCGATTCGCGCCGCCCTTCAGCCGGCGCGCGCCGGCTCGCCGTGCAATTCGCCGCGCAGCTGGGCCGCGGTCGCGGCCAGTTCCTCTTGCGGGGCCTGCGGCGGCATGGTGAAGGTGAGGTCCTTCTGCACGATGTACTGCGTCGACGTCACGTCCTGCGGGTCGTGCATGGGGATCACATGGGCGTGGGCGTGTGCCACGTGGATGCCGGTGAAGGCAAAGCCCACCCGGTCCACGCCATACAGGCGCTTCATGTGCCGTCCCAGCTTCTGCCCCAGGTTCAGGATGTGGCCGGCCAGGTCCGCCGGCATGTCCTCGAAATAGGGATAGTGCTGCTTGGGAATGATGAGCGTGTGGCCGGGCCGCACCGGCTGGATGTCCAGGAACGCCAGCAGGCGGTCATCCTCGTGCAGGATGTGGGCGGGAATCTCGCGGCGGGCGATGCGGCAGAACAGGCAATTGTCGGACATGCGGGCCTCTGTTTGATCATGAGCAGACGAGCATGAGGGCACGGGCATCCGGCGGCGCCGGACGGCTGCGGCAATATCGATAAAATACCCCGAGTTACATCCCGCAAGGGTATTCCCTGGAGGTTGCATGTTGCGCGACGACGACGTGGTGCTGATCATCAGCAATGCGCCCGACCTGCTGTTGGCGAAACGGATCGCGCACGTGCTGGTCGAAGACGGCCTGGCGGCCTGCGTGAACCTCGGCGCGCCGGGCCTGTCCATCTACATGTGGCAAGGCGAGGTGGAAGGGGCCGAGGAAGTGCCCATCCACATCAAGACCACCTACGCGCGCCATGCGGCGGTCGTTGCCGCGCTGGCGCAGATGCATCCCTACGATGTGCCCGAAATCATCGTGCTGCCCGTGATCGGCGGCGCGGCGCCCTACCTGGACTGGGTGCGCGAACAGACGGCCATCGTGCAGAACAAGAGAGACTGATGTTGCAATTTGCCGGTATGGCTGGCGGCCGCGCCCTGCGCCCGTCCAGGACGGATCTTGCCAGGCGGCTGTTCGCGCTGCTGGCCCTGGCGCTGCTGTGGCTGGGCTGGAACGCCGCCGCGCGCGCCGAGGCCGAATTCCTGGATCCCGAAAAGGCCTTCGTCTTCAGCGCCGCCATGAGCGCGCCGGACACCGTCGAACTGCGCTACCGCGTCGCGCCCGGCTACTACATGTACCGCGAGCGCTTCGGCATCACCATCAGCCCGATGGGCGCGGCCACGCTGGGCGAGGCCGTCTATCCGAAGGGCGAGGTGAAGTACGACCCCACGTTCGAGAAGGACATGGAGGTCTACCACCAGGACGTGATCGTGCGCGTGCCAGTGCAACCTGGCGGCCAGGCCTTCACGCTGACCGCCACCTCGCAAGGCTGCGCCGACGCCGGCCTGTGCTATCCGCCCATGGACCACAGCGTGAAGCTGACCCCCGTGCAGGGCGGCTACGCCGTCGCGGGCGGCGCGCTGGCCGGGGCTGGCGCGGCGGCATCGGGCGGCTCATCCGCCAGCGGCCTGGGCGGCCTGCTGAGCGCGGGCGACACCGGGCTGGCCGACGCGCTGGGCGGACTGGGCTGGGCCAAGACCGCCGGCGTGTTCCTGGTGCTGGGCCTGCTGCTGGCCTTCACGCCCTGCGTGCTGCCGATGATCCCGATCCTGTCGTCCATCGTGGTGGGCGGCACGGCGCCCGGCGCCAAGCCCGCGCGCGGACGCGGGCTGGGCCTGGCCGCCACCTATGTGCTGGGCATGTCCGTCGTGTACACCGCGCTGGGCGTGGCCGCCGGCCTGAGCGGCGCGGGCCTGGCCGCCTGGCTGCAGACGCCCTGGATCCTGAGCCTGTTCGCCGCGTTGCTGGCGGTGCTGGCGCTGGCCATGTTCGACGTGTTCACGTTCCAGATGCCCTCCGGCATCCAGGCACGTCTGTCGGAGCGCTCGTCGCGCATTCCGGGCGGGCGCTACACCGGCGCGCTGCTGATGGGCGCGTTGTCGGCCCTGATCGTCGGGCCTTGCGTGGCCGCGCCGCTGGCCGGCGCGCTGCTGTACATCTCGCAGACCGGCGACGTGGTGCTGGGCGGTTCCGCCCTGTTCGCGATGGCCTGGGGCATGGGCGTGCCGCTGCTGATCGTGGGCGCCTCGTCGGGCGCGCTGCTGCCCAAGGCCGGCCCGTGGATGGACGGCGTCAAGCGCCTGTTCGGCATGCTGTTGCTGGCAACGGCGTGGTGGATGCTGATCCCGGTGGTGCCGACCTGGGTGCAGATGACGGGCTGGGCCTTCCTGGCCATCGTGGCCGCCGTGATGCTGCGCGCCTTCGATGCGCTGCCGGCCGGCGCTGGCGCGGGCCGCATGTTCGGCAAGGGCCTGGGCCTGCTGCTGGCGCTGGCCGCGGCGGCCTGGCTGGTCGGCGCCGCGAGCGGCGGCCGCGACGTGCTGCAGCCGCTGGGTCATCTGGCAGCGGGCGGCGGCAACGTCGCCACGCCGGGCGCGGCGGCCGCTGGCGAGGCGCACTTCAAGCGCGTGCGCACCATCGCCGAGCTGGATGCCGCGCTGGCGCAGAGCCGCCAGCCGGTGATGCTGGATTTCTATGCCGACTGGTGCGTGTC
>NZ_JAGTJY010000530.1:0-450 GCF_018195695.1 Achromobacter sp. Marseille-Q0513
ATCGTAGGCTGCGCCAAATGCTGATGTTCTTCATTGAGCAGGGCATTCGTGGGATGTCTGTTCTCAACAGATATAAACCCGTACAGCATGGCCGACTCGGTGGCTCGCAGGTCGGCCTTGATCTACCAGGTGTCTTTTATGTTCCGTCAATTATTTCGGAAGTCAGTCCTTGGGCGCAGTTTGAAGGAAAGTTGGACAGGCTTTCCAAAACATTTACAACTTTCAAGACACACCCTGCTTCGGCGATGGTTTCCACTGGCAGTGCAAGTGACTCGCCTCTCCCGGACGTATCAGTTGACTACATCTTCACTGACCCACCGTTTGGAGAAAACATCTATTACGCAGACCTGAATTTTTTGGTTGAAGCATGGCATGGCGTCAAAACAGATGTAGGGCCAGAAGCAATTGTTGACCGAGTGCGAGAGAAAGCAATTTTTGATTATCAGAGAC
>NZ_JAGTJY010000531.1:0-449 GCF_018195695.1 Achromobacter sp. Marseille-Q0513
GTTGAAGGCCATTCATGGCGAAAGTGGGTCCGTCCGGATCTTAACCCCTTATTAACCATACACACGGCAAATTCTGCCTACCTGAGGCGCTGCGCTTCGGGCCGAGGGCAGGCCGATGGCGATCACCGATCTTCCGATGTTGTCCATGCTTCGCACCAAGATGCAGTGGCATCAGGAGCGGCAGCGCGTTCTTGCGGATAACGTCTCAAATTCAGACACGCCGAAGTTCAAGCCGCGCGACCTGGTGGAACCCAAGTTCGACCGTGGCGGCCCCGTGACCGGCTCAATGCCGTCGCTGTCCATGGCGCGCACCAGCGCCGGGCATATCCAGGCAACCGGCGTCAGCGAGAATTTCGGCTCAAGCAACCGGGGCGGCTACGCGACGCGGCCCGCGGGCAACGCCGTCAATCTCGAGGACGAGATGCTGAAAGTCTCCGCCAACCAGGGAG
>NZ_JAGTJY010000532.1:0-448 GCF_018195695.1 Achromobacter sp. Marseille-Q0513
GTGTGGATGCGCCGCCCTGTTTACCTGCGACAAGTGCATTACGCGGCGGTGGGCCGCTTACGGGGCGCTATTGCGGGCCAGTGATGCCGGGGCGAGCGTCGGAGGTCATAGGAGGGAGCTTCACCCCTGCGCGCGCACTTCCCCCTCCCGCCTGTGCTCTCGCTAAACACACGAGATGTGACACACTGGGAGAAATATCCCTCAGGGCCGTGGATGCAGGCTTTCAAGGCGATGTTCGAAGTGCATCAAGTGACACATAACGACGCAGCACCGACGCATATCCCGATCCGGCGCGAGATAGGACTGAAGAAAGGGCTTCGGAGACAGTCGTTTGCCTAGACTGCCGAAGATGCGCCGAGGGGAGGCGCGACTACTCTGGGGAGATGCTGCCCCTATGAGGCAATAGCACTACTGTGTAACAGGTTGATCTTGCCAGAAGGTCTATGAT
>NZ_JAGTJY010000533.1:0-448 GCF_018195695.1 Achromobacter sp. Marseille-Q0513
GCATAGGGCGAATCCATCAGACTGCGCCGCGTGTGCTCGCTGACGCAGATCACGCGGTCCGTGGCCAGGCGCGCCCGCAGGAACGCGCCCACGCTGCCCGCGAGACGTGAATTGTGCTGCGTGTAGACGATCGCCGGACGCCCGCCACGCAAGCCCGCCCCCGCCAGCATGCAAAGCCGGTGGTCGACCGCGCCGTTCACATGCACCAGGTCAAAGCGCTCGGTCTTCAGCAGCATGCGCATGCGCCGCAGACCGGGCCAGGTTGCAAGCAAGCCGCCCTTGAAATCCAGCTGCACGACCCGCAAGCCCGGCATGCGCGAAGCTTCGACAAACAAACGACTGCCGGCCGGCGCGGCGATCATGATGTCATGCGAGCCTTGCAGCGCCCGCACCAGGGACAGCACATAAGTCGTATGGCCGCCGCCGTTGCCATGATGGAAGTTGGTGT
>NZ_JAGTJY010000534.1:0-446 GCF_018195695.1 Achromobacter sp. Marseille-Q0513
GTTCGTCTGGTTTGCCAGCAAGAAGCGGTTTTCGCGCTCGCCGTTCCGGTTGCTCGCGCTGATCAGATACTTGTCGAAGGCGATGTACTGCGGGCTGTAGGTAAAGCACAGCCGCTGCGCGTCGTTGACGAAGGTCCGTACCGTTTCCTTGCCGCGCTCCAACTCGCCCAGGTCCCAGTCGGGTGCATGGACGGTGATCTCCGTGGGAACCGGAGGCGGCGGGGGATCGACGGGATTCGTCACGAGCCGGCAGCTCCCCGCGCTGCCTTTGCTGATGTAGACCGCCCCCGAGCTATCAACTGCAAATAGATCTAATCCATCGAACACGTTCGCCGCATATACGGAAACGGCAGGCCATTTTGCCAGGCTGCTTTTGGATATGTTTACCACGATGCTAGCTTTGAAGGCTCTGTAGTTGTTCCAGCCAGACAGGGGACGCACCGTAC
>NZ_JAGTJY010000535.1:0-445 GCF_018195695.1 Achromobacter sp. Marseille-Q0513
CAATCAGCGCGGCTTCATCTCTTGTCCCTGCACTATTCAGATCCACCACGATCAAATCTACGCCAGAGATTCTGGCGTCCTCCGACCAGGCATCGAAGACTCCGACCTGAAAGCCCTGCTGTACAAGCAAGCGGCACAACAAGTCCGCCTGCATGGGGTCATGTCCGACGAGTGCAACATACAGCTCTGACATTGATGCTCTGCCGCCGGATTTTTCGGGTGTCTGCGGCAGATTGTCTTGGGCCTGGACCTGGGACAGGTAGGATGTTATCCCCTCGACATACAAGGGTGAACACGACCATTCTTGAGCAATCTGGCGATTCAGGTGCATATGCATTCTCAAAAAAAACTCAGACTAGATGAGTCCTTGCTTGGTAGAGCGCGAAGCGCGGTCTTGATCAGAAGTTTCGACTGATGAAATCTCCGTTGCCATGTGCAGCCATCC
>NZ_JAGTJY010000536.1:0-444 GCF_018195695.1 Achromobacter sp. Marseille-Q0513
TCGCGTCCTAGGAGATATCTATCAGGTCGAGCCGGCCCATATCCACTTGATGGACGAAATCGAGGACTACCGTCCCGGCCGGCCCGGCTGCTTCCTGCGCCGCGACGTGCTGGCGCGCCTCGCGCAGCCCGGCCCGGACGGCGCGGAACTGTCCTGCCAGTACTACCCGATCGATCCCGCCTTGCGGGGCGCCGCCAGCGACATCGCGGCCGTCGACCAGGTCACGGACTGGATCCTTCACCGACGCGCCGGGAACGCTTGCGCGACGTTCATGTCCAAGGACGCCGCGCGCAGGTAAGACACCCGTAGTAACAACGGACTACAATAGCAATTGTCATCAAGCTTCCTGCCCGCACCGGCTACCCGCCGCTCGACGGGCGCTATAGAGGTCACTATGCCAAAACGGGTCCCCGTTGCCCCTGATGCCGCCCCTTGCTCCACGTG
>NZ_JAGTJY010000537.1:0-444 GCF_018195695.1 Achromobacter sp. Marseille-Q0513
GCAGTGCGTCGCGCCCTCTGCGGCCATGACGCGGCCGGGCACCGCCGACGCCATCGCGCCCAGGATGGCGCCGACGATGCGAGGATGCGTTTCGGTATTGCCGCCCACTTCGGGGGCCGGGAAATCGACGTTGACGATGGTGCCCGGCGGCGCGATCACGCGGATCGGCCGGAAGCAGCCCGAATTGCGCGGAATGGACGAATCCGTCATGTGCAGCACCGCGTTGTAGGCGGCCGAGGTGGCCACGCCCAGCGTGGCATTGATGGGCCCGGCCGCCTGCGGCGACGAGCCCGTGTAATCGACGATGATCTCGCCGCCGCGCTTGTGCACCTCCACCTGCACCCGATATTGCCGCTCGGCGTCGATGCCATCGCTCTCGATCATGTCGGAGAACTGGTAGATGCCGTCGGGAATCGCCTCGAGTTCGGCGCGCATGCGCCGCTC
>NZ_JAGTJY010000538.1:0-441 GCF_018195695.1 Achromobacter sp. Marseille-Q0513
TCTCCATACCGGCGCCATCGCCGTCACGCAGCCCCAGGCCGACCGGCAAGTCGGCATCGCCACCACCACGTCCACCGATGCTTTCCAGGCGGCGTTGCAAATCGGCCAGCAAGCCTTCGGTCTGCTGGCGTTCGCTGCTCACCTGCTGCTGGTCGCGTTGCAGCTTGGCGCGCTCCCCTTCCAGCGCCGCGTTGATGCGCTGGTCGATGGTGTCGTCGCGCTGGCGCACCCGCTGGTTTTCTTCGCGCTGCGATTTGTTGTCGGAAACGGCGCTCTGCAACTCGCTGCGCAATTGCTTCACCTGCGCAACCAGCGTCGCTACCGTATCGCGCGGCGTATCACCATCTATGCCCAACGCCTTCATTTCTTCAGCCGTGGGTTGACCGTCTGCACTGCCGCGGGACGGCGTATCAGCCCCGCCACCCGAGAACAGCCGAATGC
>NZ_JAGTJY010000539.1:0-440 GCF_018195695.1 Achromobacter sp. Marseille-Q0513
CTCGACCATCAGGCAACGCGAGAAGGCTGGCCACTGGCCTGGCAAGAAGCTGCAACGCTCTCCGGGCGGCCTGGCCCCGAGCGTCCAGCCCTTCCACGATGCCAACCGGGCCGGTTTGTCCGTCTCGAAGCCCTACGCGGCCATCCAGCAGCTCGGCGGCAAGGCCGGGCGCGGCCAGAAGGTTAATATTCCAGCCCGTGGGTACATGCCGGGTAGGAAAGAAGGCAGCGACCTGGAGTTGACGCCTACGGCGCGGTCGGTGCTGCTGGAGATGATGACCGACTTCGTGGAAGCCGGTATTTGATGGCCCGGCGAGCGCCGCGACCCGGTTTTCAACACTTGCAAGACGTTTTCAAAAGCCATCCCGTTACTTACGGCCTCTTCCCAGCTCTTCCCGGACTTATCGTCTCTTCTCTCTAGGGAATATGGTGGTTCTGTTC
>NZ_JAGTJY010000053.1:0-10708 GCF_018195695.1 Achromobacter sp. Marseille-Q0513
AGGGCACGTTGTAGACGCCCTCGTCGAGTTCGAACTCGTGCGCGACAGTCTCATAGAGATAGACCCCGTCGCGGTCCGTCTGATAAACGGTGATGTGCTTGTGCATGTTTGACCTTAGATATGGATGCGTGGGTGGAAAGCGACGTTGATGCCGCGCGTCTCACTCGACACGCGCGAGGTTCGAACCGTGTCCATTTGGACCTGGGTGAAGCTCTGAGCTGATGTCGGAGAAGCGGCAAACTGCGTTGTCGTGCCGGGCAACGCAGCAAAGACCCCACCCACGCCGATCTCCTGCGTTGCGCCAAGCACGCCTTGCAAACGCTGACTCGCGTCAAGCTGCTTTGTGCCCAGCGCCCGCGCGCCGCCGTCGGCATTCGTTCCGGTATGGCGAAAATGCATATCGCGGAGGTCGGGCACACGGAACTGCGTGCTGTTGACGTCGACGAAGTAGTGCGCGCCGATGTTTGCAGCCCAAACTGCTTGAGACACAACAAGCCCAGCTTCTTGCGCGTAGCCCCACAGCGCCGGATAGGCTGCCTTCGACAGCAAACCGCCCGTGGCATCGATCTCGTTGACAAACGGGCTGGGCGTGTGGCCGAGCAGCGGGCGCCCACACAACGGCGAGCGGTAGCCCGTGTAAAAAGCGGTCGAAGTCCACAGCCACATCTCGCCAGCCTCCGCGATCATCAGCGGCCCAGCGTTGTAGGTCGGCACCGCGGCAATCGAAACCATCATCGGGTACGAGCCCAGGACACGCGCGACGAATGCCGTCGTCGCTATCTTGGTGGAGTTGTCGCCTTGCCCTGGCGTCGGCGCGGTGGGCGTGCCGGTGAAGGCAGGTGATGCAGCCAACGCCGCCACAAACTTGGCCTGCAGCGCGGCCAGGTCGCCGTTGTCCAGCACGTCCTGGCCGCTCTTGTCGGCGATGTACTGGCCGAGCATGGCGGCCACGAAGGACGCCTGGCGCCAGACGGTGTTCAGCTCTTTGGACTTGGCGGTGCCGGCCGAGAAGCCGGCATTGCGGCTAGCCAGGGCCTGATAGTCGGCGGGTGCGAGCACGTTGGCGCCAGCGGCGGTGCCGAAGGGAAGGATTTGATTGATAGCCACGGAGTGTTTTCCTTATTGAACCGGCGAAATCAACCGGCAAACAGCGATCCCCAGAGTCCGTTATCGAACCCCGAGATGTATTGGTTCTGCACGTCAAAACCGAACAGCGGCCCCTCGCCCGAGGGGAGCACGTAGTACTTGATGCGCACGCCTTCGGGCTTGATCGGGATGTAGCCCCCGGTCAGCAGGGCCAGGAACAGCGCCGAAGGCGGCGCGCCGGCCACGCCGATGTCCACCGACATGTCGCCGTTGTCCTCGATCAGCACGTGGGTGCCGCCCTGGAAGATCTGGTTCAGGATGGCGGCCGAGGTTTCCAGCGTGCCGTCCCAATGGTTGGCGGCGATCTTCGCGCGGATCAGTAGCCTGTAGGTGTCGTCATCCAGCGAGGTAACGCCGGAATCTGGGTCGAACGGGCCCTGCCATACACCCTCATCCATGCCCAGGCCAGCGACATCGAGCGAGAAATAGACACCTACCAGCGGCGTGCGCACATTCCTGCCGATGCCAACCCACAGGCCGACGGCGTCAAGCTGCACGCCCACGGCGGCATCAAGGTCGAACGCCGGCACCAGCGCGTTGATGGCGGCCTGGGCGTCGACGAAGCACTGCGACACGGTCTGAATCATGCCGGTGAATTTCGGCTTGCCCCGGTGAAATGCCGTGACCAGCCCCATGTACTTTCCGATTTCCGCCATCACAGCACCGTCAGCACGATGGCCGCTGGCGTCGTTGCCGCGGCCGCATTGAAAGCGAGGGAAACATCCGGCGCGCCAGGACCGCTCGGACCTGTCAGCGTCAGCGACACCAGCTTGTAGGCGGTCCCCCCACCCACCGAATTCGCGGCCGTGATCGCGTCGCCCCACTCCACAGATCCACTCAGGCCGCCGCCGATTTCAACCGCGTTCACGTAGCCCGCGACCGCCTGCTTGATCTGGTTGCCGGTCATGGTCGTGTACCCCGTCAGCGCCTTGATGGTGATCACGGCGGTGATTGGCGCCGTCGTCGGCCGGAAAAAATGGATGGGATGCGCAATACCGTAGATGTCCGTGACGACCTCCGTGGTGGTCCCATAGGTCCCCGTTCCGGGCGTCTTCTTGGCCGCAATCGCGCTTGCAATGGCCATGGCATCGCCACCGTCCACCACCAGGCTGATGCTGTGCGACGGTATGCCGTTCGCGTCGGTGGCGTTCGTGTCGTTCTCATAGGCCCGATAGCGCGCCACGCCGGCAATTGATGCCACAGCGCCCACCGTGCCTTCCAGCACCGTGCGCGACGGCAGCGCCACGGATACGGCCTGCCGCACGCGCAGCGCGGCATCGGTTTCGACCGGCGCGCCCGGCGTTGCCGCTGCCGGGTTCGTCACGGACTGCCAGCCCAGCGTCGGCGTGCCGATCTGGGTAATGGTCCCGGCCGGCGCGGCAATGGCACCCTGCCCCGTGTTGGACGCCGTTACCGTCAACTCGCCGGACGGCGGGATGACCACCGATGCCGGCAGCGCCCATTGCTGCTGGTTCGCATCCTTGGCGATGCCGTTCTGAATCGTGGTTCCTGCCTGGCCGACGATGCGCAGATCGACGGTCGACGCGCTCGCGGATGCTCGGCTGATGCCGTTTATCTTGACGTTGCTGGACAGCGCCGCGCCGATCCCCTTCGCCGGCGAAAAGGAGTTGTAAACCTGGACGGCTGCAGTATTCGTGTCGTTGATCGCCGCGGCAATGATCGCCAGGAGCTGGCCGTCCTGGCTGTCGGCCTCCAGATAGGTGTCAGCACCATAGATCGCCCGGAACTGGGACTGCAGGAATGCCAGGACTTCTGCATATGTCGGCGCGTGAATGCCCGTGGCGTCTATCGTTGGCGCCGTAGTGGTGATGGCCATCAAATCCTCGCCTGTACCGTGGTCTGTCCGTAGACCGTATTGATCGTCGCCTCTACCGTCACGTGCCGCGCCTCCGTATCGAGGTCACTGCTGTAGGCCACCAGCTCCGTTACCCCCGGCGTGCCGAGGATGCGCTGGCGGATAGCCGCGTCATAGGTTGAGCGCGTGTTCTTGCCCAGGATCTCCTGCATCCAGGGCGTTCCGTCCGTCGTATCCAGGAACCATTCCCCCCGGAACAGCATCAGCCTCGTCTGGACCGCCTGCGCCACTGCCAGCGGCGTATCCCGGAAATAGTCGAGCTGCTGCCCGCCGAACGAGTAATCCCCGTTAGCGTCTAGCTTTCGATACCGCATGGAATCTCCTACACAACAGGCCCGGAGTTGGATGAACCGCCCTGCACGCCACTGTGGGCGTGCGTATCGTCGATCCGCTTGCTGTTCGAGGTGAGTGTCCCGAAGAAGTTGATGGTGCCCGTGATCTTCGCTGCCGCCCCGGACACGGCGCTGCCGATCAGGCCACCCAGGAAGGTAAAGAGGCCCGTTACGGTCACCTTTTCGCTGAAAGTGGCATGCGGCGTGATTACATCCAGGCCGCCTGGCGCCACGATGCGCAGCTTGTGGCTGCTCGGGTCCAGTTCAAAGAACGCCTGGCCGTCGTCGCTGCGCAACTGCGTGGCGGTAGTACTGATGGACGGAATGGTGTGCGGCTGGGACCGGACGCCAACGAAAACGAAGCCGTCCGACAGATCGTGCATGCGCCGTGCGGCCTGCTCCTGGATGCCGCCAGATTGCCACCAGCTATCGATGCACCGCGACGAGAAAACGACAATGCATTCGTCGCCGGCCTTGACAGGAAACGTCAGCGTACAATTCCCGCCAGATGGGAAGTGGACTGGGCAGTCTGTGAGCAACGGAAGCGCCGTCGCGACGAACTGCTGGCCGTCCCCGCGAATCGGCATCATGATCGACGGCTGCACGACACAGGTCTGGGCCGCGGCGTCGAACGATTGCACGATGCCGGGCAGCGCCGTCCACATCTCTGCCTGCAAGCCCCGGAAGGAGCGGCGGAACGCCAGCTCAGGGTTATCTGACCTTTCAAATCGGTTCATGGTGCCTCTATGAAGAAAATTCTGCTCGCGCTACTCGTAGCTTCTGGTACTGCGCACGGCGCAGAGGCTTACATCTACCCTGTCCGTGGTGCCAAGGTTGGGCAAACTATCAAGCTGCAATTCCCCACAGTTCTTTACCTACACGAGAAGTGTGAGTTGCCCCTTGTGAACGCGCCCAATATGCGCAAGTACGTGTCCTATCGTGGAGTTTGGGACGTCGGTTGCTGGGGCCAGACCATCGACGGCGACGCGTTTATGGTCGTCCCGAAGATGTCAACCACAACCGTGCCGCTCAACACACTCATGCGTGCGAACGTGTCAAAAGACTGGGAAGCCAAGATATTGGCTGGCCCTCAATACCTCAATCGCTAGAGGTCCGTCTTTATGACCCCAAGCGGCGGGGTGGCAGAGTAGCCCCGGTTCTTAAAGGCATCGGGTATTGCCGTCACGTCTGCAGCCAAACAGACGACCTCGGTGTACCAGTCGTTGCCGCGCGTGTCCCCCCAGTGCTCGGCGAGCATGACGTAGTAGTAGCCCTGATCCTGTAGCGCCGCTTGCTGCGAAATCCTCTCGTTTTCCGCCTGTTGTTTGATATCAGGGTTGTACTCGTAAAGCTGGATAGCCTCGTTCTTCAGCCGGATAAGTGTTCCGATCTTCACGCTGGGGTTGAGCAACATGCGTGCGGTGATTCCGTTAGAAGTCTGCTCGGGCAGCCCCACCAGACCAGTGTCAGGTCCAATTTCCGGGATATCGCCAGGCTGATATGACGTCTCGGGCCACATGACCGCCTTGCCATCCTGAATGCTCCACACGGACTGCGTCGTGCGCGCCACCCCCGCCATGAAGTCCCGCGCCAATCCGAACAAAACCTGCCCACGCGGCAAAGGCCTATGCGTCAGCGGCGCCATATACCCCTTCGTGACACCCTTAGGTTCCATGGCCTTCAGCGACGCATCGACCACATCCTGCATGGTGGCGCCGGCTGCGAGCGTCGTGTTCACAAAGCCGAAGTTATAGGCGCTGTCGCCGTCGGCGGCCAGAATGTCCACATACGTGTCGGTCTGGTTCTCTCGCCCGATCCGTACCTGAATGATGGTGCCGTCGAAGATGATGCCGTAATTCCCCTCGTAGCCAGCTTGCAACACCACCCGGGTGAATTCCTTCATCGTGCGCAGGGCCGTCTGGGGCGCTACGTTGTAGACGCGGACCCGGAGCGTGTTTGGCGTCTGCACATCACCCCGCTTGATGCGGAAGATAAAGCGCAGGTCGGACAGGTCCAGCGCGTCCTCGGTGCCGACGATCAGCGAGGCCTTGCGGATCCATTGTTCGGTGTCTTCACCAGCGGTGACGTCGTCGCCGTAGGTGGTGATTGCGGGAAGTTCTTGGGTAGACATGGTGGGTTCCGGAAATGGGTAAGAAACGCCACTCCTGCGAGAAGTGGCGCCCGTGCTATGTCAAAGCCTAGATTCGAAGTCCCTCGGGCAACTTGTCCCGAATTCTCGTGGCGCAGGCCAGAAGCAGCGCAATCAAGTCGCCCTGCTCCGGCACCATCCCGTTCGGCTCGTTGATCATCTTGGCGATGTCTGCGAGCGATGCGATGCAGGCATTTCGGGGGACCAACTGCGCCCAGGGCTCGTCCTGAACATCACTGCGGCCAAAGTTCCCGTGACGCAGCCCGAACACCCAACGGTTGGTCTCGATGTCCTCATCACTATCCATCACTGCTTTGAAGACAGTTCGGTAGGCGACTGCCCCGACCTCTGCCGCTACGCTGGAGGCCTTCTTTTCACGCTCCGCCCTTGCCGCCGCTTCGTCCTCGTCGTCGTCAACCAGCTCCCATTCCGTCGCCGCCCTGGTCAGCAGGCTCACCGCTTCGGTAAATTCAGCCTGCGGAATCTCCCGGTAGGCCACACCGAAGTGCGCTTTCAGCTTGCTCCACATCTTGATCGACGCCGGGCCTTGTTTTGCCTTCGGCAGTCGATCGGCAGTGGTCTTGACCAGCTGGCGCAGAGCGTCCTGTTGTTCCTTGGTCAGTACGTCGCCCGGATTGACCGCAAATTCCTTGGGAAGATAGACGCCCGTCTTCCGGATTTGTGGCAGAACCTCAGACGTCACCCACTTGGCGAACTTTCGCGCCTCGGGCTTACGGCTGCGTAGGACCAAGGCGTACAGACCGGATTCGTTGATGATGGTCAGCTTCTGGTCCCCTCCAGGGGTACTCACAATCTGAGTACCCTTTTCATCGGCATCCAAGTGCCTCGCCGCGTTGTGGGAATCTCGATATCCCAAGGTCTCTGCCACATCTGAGCAGACAAACCAGGGCTCACCCTCTCGGACCATCACCCGCACCGGATGCTCGCCGAAATTGAAAGGGCTGACCTCCGCCGTCTCCGGCGACCGCTTCCCGGCGGCGTCGATCTTCTGTCGGGTCAACAGCACCTTGGCTTCGTGGACCTGATCCTTGCGTTCGCTCTCCATCATGGCTACCAGTGCCGTATTCGCAACAGGAATCTGGCCGCACGGCTCGATCTGATGTACACTTTTCATGTCAGTTTTCCTTTGTCGATAAGGGGTTACTGCAAATCCAACGCCTCGACGGTTGCAGCCGTCGGGGCGTTTTCTTTTTGGGCTTTCAGACCAGCATCGATCAGACACAAGATCTCTGCATTCAGGCTTCGACGATTCACAGCAGCGCGGACCTTTAGCGCTTGGCGAACACCTGGATCTGCGAAGCGAAGCATGAACTTGTCACACGTCGCACTAAGTGGCTTTGTCACATCTGCTCCTTTGACGCCGGTATGGCGTAGACAAATAATAGTAGTGAATTGCGATCATCGCAATAGGCGACTATGTAACAGTAGCAAATGGCGAGTACTATTTTGACTATGACTGCCAAGCTACCCCCAAGTCGAACCGCCGAACAATTCGTAGTCCGCTTCCCTGACGGCATGCGCGATCAGATCGCCGATCTCGCTAAAAAGAACGGCCGCTCAATGAATGCCGAGATCATCAATCGCCTGAAGTGGTCCATCGAAGCTAATGACTTCTTCGAGCGTCCCAGCAAGTCCACCCTCCCGGAAGTTGACAAAGCTGCTCAGGGCTGGGCGGAACACATGGTTCAACCAGAGAATCGTCGGGACCTGGAAAGCCTCCTAACCATAGTCAGAGACATCGTGTTTCGGTCATCGAAGGGTGCGCTAGCGCCACCAGACTCAGACGATGACAGTTCCAAGACCTGACGGCATTACGGTTCCATCGTCACCCAGTACACCGTCGACCCGAAGCCCAGATCCTCGAACGTGGGCAGAGCGTCCGGGCCAGCGGCCCCTTGCACGAACAGGCCACCCTGGAATCCCAGGTGCCTGAACTGCTCCAGCAGGTCGGCGCCGGTGACAAGCGGGATCCCGCCAACCATAGGATTGCCCCCGCCGTCTGCGATGTCGACTGTCCAGCCGCCGCGGTAAAGGAGTGTCAGGCGGTAGTCGATGCCGCCCAGCGTGATACCGAAGGTCTGAGGCGCTGGCGTCAGTGGGATCTCGTATACCGCCATGTCAACCTCCAATGGAACTGGGAACGGGCAATGCTCCACCTGGTGCCGGCGTGCCAGGTACCGGTGCTTTTGCTCCCTTGTTCTCCGTCTCCGCGGTGGCTGCCGGGTCTTCCTGCACATCCCGCGGAGGCAGGGTCGTCGCCTTCGTCTTGACGATAATCACCTCGCGCAAGGTCGCCGTGACCATCAGGGCGCCCGACGTCTTGTCGTCGTTGATCACCATCAGGCTCTGGATGAGCATGTTCGAGTACTGCCGCCGGCAGGTGACCAGGTCGAACGGCTTGCGGGACTCCTGGAGGGCCAGCAGCTGGGAGTAGACGGCGTCCACGTAGGTAGACGTCGCCGGCATGCCGTTGTTCACCTTGGCCGGCGTGCCACCAAGGATGGCCGTGTAGTCGGAGTTGCTCCATCCACATTTGATGATCACCTCGTTGGGCCGCTTGAATGCGTGATCGTTGATGTTGGCGCCGTTCTCGACGGGATGCTCCGTGATGGTCAGCTCGTCGTGGTAGACCTCTTCCAGCGTGGCCGATATCGTGATGTCGCCGATCTTCTTCGACGACAGCAGGATCATGTCCAGGCCCAGCGAATCGATGATGCTCATCCTTGCGCCCCACCAATGGTTCGTACTGCTGCGTCGTTAACGCGGGCTTGTTCGCCGGCCACGGCCTCGGCGACTGCCTTCGGATCGCGCGCGCCGCTGACGTATATCGTGGTGTTCGCGTTCATCGAGACAGCCTTTCCCTTTTCCGCTCCGACGGTCTGCCCCTGATCGGCCCCCGCGTAGTACCCCTGCCACGGTTGCTGCTCAAGCCTGCTGAGCACATCGCGGTAGTACTTCTGCGATTCGGCCGGCATACCGTCCAGGCCAAGCTTGCCGAGATTTCCGATCCCGCCGTTGTAGGCAGCCAGCGCCTTCTTCAGATCGCCGCCAGTCTGCCCAAGGAGCCACTTCAAGTACCGCGCGGCGGCGTCAGCCGATTGCTCTAGGTCGCTTGGATCTTTGAGCCCCATTTCCTTGGCCGTCGCCGGCATGAACTGAAAATGGCCCTCCGCTCCCGCCGGAGACAGCATGTTCTTGCCGCGTCCAGATTCCTGCAGCCAGACGCTGTCCAGCAAGCCCTGAGGCAAGCCGTAGTGCTTCTCCAAGTTGTCGAACAGCGCCGCGGCCATGGCGTTCGGCGGAGCGCTGGTCTGGGGCCCGGGTGCAGGTGCAGGTGCCGCAGCTTGTCCCGCTTTCAACTGCTCCAGCTTCTTCGTGTAGTCAGCGATATCCCGCTCCAGCGGGATCTTCTCTGCCTGGTACTTCGCGGCGTTCCGAGGATCCAGCTCGATCAGCTCGTCCTTTTCCTTGATCCTGGCTTGTCGATCGGCAATGCGCTGTTTGATACCCTCTTCCGTACCGGTCATCTGGTGCTGCAAGTAGGCTCCCCCGATGGCGATAGGAGCACCAATCGCCGCCGCTGCTAGTGCGGTCGTGCCGATCGTCGCACCGGCCGCTACCCCGGCACCGGCAGCCGCCGCGCCACCTGCCGCCGCTCCTGCCTGGGCTGCCGCCGCAGCCACACCCACGCCGCGCAGCGCTCCCGCCAGCTTCCCGAGACCGCTCAGGATTTGGAAGCCGCCAAGGACTTTCAGTGCAGCCACCGCGAGCAGGATGTTAGTCGTCCAGCCGTTGGTTGCCTTGTCCCACTCGACAAACTTCTCGATCACGGCGCCAAGGATCGGCAGAATTGTCTCGGCCGTCCTGAGCACAACCTGGGCCACGTCCGAAATGCGCTTTGCGATCTCTGGCGCGTTGTCCTTGAACCATGCCGAGAACCGCTTCAACTCGGGCCCGACCTTCTCCTGCAGGTCAGCCTGAATCAGCGTGAACATGTTGTCCGCGGTGCGGCCCAGCTCACGGATCGAGGTCATCAGCTCGTGGGCGTCTTTGGCCGCCCGCGACATGCCGTTGTTCTCAGACTCCTTGCGGATCTGGCGCAGACGCTCGATGAAGGCCGGGTCTCGCATCGCGAGCATCAGGTTTTCATCGATCCCGAGAACGCTGCCGTATTGATTAGCCAGCCAGGTTGGCTTACTCGCCATCACGCGACCGATGTCAGCGATGAGGTCGACCGTATCGCGCAGATTGCCGTTGGCATCCCGCGTCTGGACTCCCAAGCTGGCGATGTACGACTCGCCTGCCGGGTTGTTCCGCATGAACTTGGCAATGGCCTCCACGCTACCTAGCGCGACGTCGGCAGACACGCCGAAATCGCGCGCGGCTCCACCAAGCGCCCGCAGACTATTCTCGGTAGCGCCGACTCGGCGGCCGACGAAATACAGGCTCTCGATCTTGGAGGCAAAGCCGGCGACGCTGGCGCCGATGGTTAAGGCTGCCCCCTGGATGGTTGCCACCAGGCGCACAACGCCCTTTGTGGAATCCTCAACCCCTTCCTTGAAGGTCTTGAGCCCCTTCTGATCGACCTTGAAGCCAAGGGCGACCAGGAATTCGCGGATCACTTCAGCGTTGCCGGCCATTGCCTTCGTCCATTGCCCGTCGCGCGAGCATTTCATTGTCAGCCTGCACGGCTGCCGCGTCGTTCATGAGCGCGACGTCGGCTAGGTCGATCGAGCCGTCCAGCAGCTTGTCGTAGTGGATATGGCCGCGCAGGACTGGCGCCAGCAGCCAGTCCTCGCCATCCGGCAGGCTGGCCCAGGCTACTGCGCGTCGGCCGGCCCGCTCCCTTGGCTGGTAAGCAGGCCTTGCATAAAAGGGCCGAGGTTTTGGGTTATGACGCGCACAATCAGGGGCAAGATCACCCCCAGGTCCATGTCCTGGAACATGCAGACACCCTGGCTGGTGCTCCATACGTTCGCCCATGCGCCGTTCTGCTGGCGCTGCACCACGCCGAGGCAGACGCCCATGATGTAGTCCGCGTCCTCGTCCTTCATCGCCGCCAGGCCGTCAGTGAACGGCTGCAGCAATTCCCCGAGGCTTGAAGGATCGTCCATCAGCGGCGCTCCCCCTTGAGCCAGCCGCAGATACACGGGGATAAGGGGCGGGATGACCGGGGCGATCCGC